>JBCDKT010000006.1 GCA_038746285.1 Bacteroidota bacterium | reverse complement strand
GATTGTTGCCTCACTCTCATGTCATGCCCGCGCAGGCGGGCATCCATCAGGCGGCGGCGCTTCACGTAGGGGGGTGCATGGGTCCCCGCCTACGCGGGGACGACCTCGTGTAGGTGAGACACTATCCTGAAGAACTGGTATTAGAGCCTGTATTCGAGGACGCAGGCGAGAACGAGCGCGGCCCCCCGCTCCAGCGTCGCGCTCCATCGCCGATACCTCGGCATCGGCTGGAGGAGTCGCTACGCTCCTCGATGCTTCGCACTCGCGCTCCTCGTAGCGGTCGGCCTCGCCGGGTCTCGGCTTCCCGCTCCTTCCCCAAACAGTTTCTCAATCGTCTCGGCCATCCGGTAGGTCCCTCGCCTTCGACGGCATCTGCGCTCGCATTGCCTCCGCGAACGCCTCGCCCTCGCGGATCGCTGCGTCAACGTCCTCGCGTTGGCTGTAGTAGTAGGCGAGGGCCGCATACGCGTCCGCGAGTGCCAGATCGTACTCCGAGGCGATCTCGTCGGCGCTCAGGCCGAGGCGCTCGCGCCAGGCGGCGATGTGCTGCAGGGCGATGCGCCGTCCGGCGATGCGCGGTCTGCCCTCAACCACGCCGGGGGCCTGCTCGATGCGGGGCCCAGAGTCTGCGCGGACATGGCGTTGAGCGTGAGTTGAGCGGAAAGACAGGCTCTTCGCGCCGCTACCGCTGGTCGAAGGCGTCAAGGGTGGAGCGGAAAAGCTGATTGAGCGGGCCGAGGACAGTCTCCGGGGTGCGTAGCCCGTCTGCCTCTTTTCCGAGCTTCTCCAACTCTGCTTCGACGAACGCGTGGATGGCTGGCAGACGCGGACCGCGCTCGGCTTCCAGCCCGACGCGCTTCTGGGCGATCAGGTCTACAATCTCTTCGGTCACAGCTGCATCGTCCAGCATCGCACGCACGAGCACCTCGAACTCCATCGGGACTGGGCCGCGCGCCTCGGCGATCCACCGGCACGCCAGGAGGGGCCGCAGCACGTAGAAGTACTTCTTGTGCTGGACCGTCTCGCCCCTCAGGTAGCTCCGGGCGTTGTTGCGCGCCATGCTGAGATAGTGGTAGAAGCAGGCGCGCGGCGCGTAGTGGGTCGGCAGCAGCGCCCGCATCTGCTCCGCTACCGGGCCGTCCTCGACATACACGAGTGGCGACTGCAGCCACTCCAGCAGCGGCGGGTTCGACTTCCGAAACAGCCCGAGCGCCTTCCTGAGGTCCCAGCCGCTGAGGTCCAGGTCGTCCGAGATCGGACGCTCGATGACGTCGCGCTTGCGCTCGGCGTCGATGGTGAGGTACCAGTCGCGGGGACGGACGTAGAGGAAGCGCACGTCGTAGTCGCTGTCGGCCGAGGCGAAGCCCCACGCCCGGCTCCCGGACTCGACGGCGTAGACAATCCACACCCGCTCTTCGCGCTCGATAGCTCGCAGCCGAGCGCGTATCGCCCGCTGCACCTCCGGCCCGACGGCCTCGCTTAGGGACTGCCTGCTCACGCCTCTGCCTGCCCTGGCTCGGCCTCGACAAGCTGCCCGCTGTTGTAGACCGCCCACGCTCGCCCGACCATCGGCGAGCCGACGAACGGGGTGTTCTTGCTCTTCGAGTGGATGTGCGCAGCCTCGAAGGTCCACTCGGTCTCGGCGTCGAAGATCGTGAGGTTGGCCGGCTCTCCCGCCTCGAGGGTCGGCTGCGCCAGCCGCAGAATCCGGCGCGGCTCGACGGTCAGCTTACGCACCGCCTCGGCGACCGTCAGCACGCCCGGCCGGATGAGCTCGCGCCCGACGAGGCCCCAGCACGTCTCCAGCCCGAGGATCCCGAACGGCGCGGCCGTGAACTCGACTTCCTTCTCGAAGCTCGCGTGCGGCGCGTGGTCGGTGCAGAGCACGTCGATCGTGCCATCCTTGAGGCCCTCTTTGAGCGCCGCCACGTCCTCCGCCGTGCGGAGCGGGGGATGCATCTTGGTGTGCGTGTCGAAGTCGGTGTCCTCGACGGCCTGGTCGGTGAGGGCGAGGTGGTGGGTGCAGACCTCGGCCGTCATCGGGACGCCGTCGGCTTTAGCCTGCCGGACGATGGCAACGGCCTTCGCGGTCGAGATGTGGCAGACGTGGACGTGCCCGCCGGTGAAGTCCGCGAGCATGGCGTCGCGGGCGATCATCACCTCCTCGGCGAGGGCTGGGATGCCGGGGACGCCGAGGCGCGTGGCGACGGCCCCCTCGTGCATGTGCCCGTGGGGGTTGAGTGTCAGGTCCTCCTCGTGCTGAAGGATCGGCGTGCCGAGCGTGCGGGCGTACTCGAGCGCCCGGCGCATCAGCCCCGCGTCCTGCACCGGGCTTCCGTCGTCGGAGAACGCGACGGCCCCGCCCGCAGCCATGTCGCCGAGTTCGGCGAGGTGCTCCCCGGCCCGGGCCTTCGAGACCGCGCCAATCGGGTAGACATCGACCGCCAGCCCGTCGGCGCGCTTGCGGACGAACTCGACCACGTCGCGGGTCGCAATCGGCGGCTCGGTGTTGGGCATGCAGGCGACGGCCGTGAACCCGCCGAAGGCGGCGGCGCGCGCGCCGGTCTCGATCGTCTCCTTGTGCTCTTGCCCCGGCTCGCGGAAGTGGACGTGCATGTCCATCCATCCCGGCGAGATCAGCTTACCGTTTGCGTCGTAGACCGCGACGCCGTCCTCGGCCTCGATCTCGCCTGCGATGCGGGCGATCTGGCTGCCGCGGATGAGGATATCGGCGCGGCGGGTGGCGCCGGAGTTGGGGTCGAGAAGGGTGCCGTGTTGGATCAGGAGGTCGGGCGTCATGGGGCGAGCAGGTCGGCGCGTGGGGCTCGAAGTTAACGCGCCCGCACGTCCTCACGCAGCCTATCTCCGTGCAGCCTGTGTGAGAGCGCAGCCCCCGTCTCGTCCGGGAGCGCCGGGCTCATTCTACCGGAGGGCTCGGGGCGACGGGGGCTCCGGGCGGGACGACCGTCGTGTCGCTCTCGGGGCCGTCCGAGCGCGGGGCCGCGCCTTCGTTCAGGCTGATGCTGCCGACCTCCGTCTCGACGGCAACCTCGGCTTCGCCGCGCCCGAGCCGTCCGCGGAACCGGTTGCCCGCCGCGTTGAGGGCGCGGTCCGTGAAGGCGAGGCCCTCGACGGCGATCGTGCCCGTCTGCGTCTGGGCGCTGACTTCGGCGCTCGCGCCGCCCGGCAGAGTGAGCGTGACGCTGCCGTTCCCGGTCTCGATCTGCACGTCGGCCTCGGCCGGAAGCGCAGCGAAGGCGGCTTCGATATCGCCCAACTCGGTCTGGACCGAGACCTCGCGGCCGCCGAGCCCGGTGGCCTCCACCGATCCGAGTTCGTTGAGCACGGCGACATCGCCCGCCGCGTCGGAGAGGCGAATGGTGCCCCGTTCGAGCGCCACGTTGAGCCGGGCTCCGCGCGGCACCTCGGCGACGACATCGATGCGCGCCCCCTCGACGCCGTTGCAGCGGAAGACGTACTGGTAGATCTCGTCGTCGCCCGCTTCGTCAATCGTGAGGCGCTCCAGGCGCGACTGCGCCGAGCCGAGCGTGGCCCCGCGTGCGATGCGCTCGATGCGGAGCCGTACCTCCTCGGCGTCGGTGCCGACGACCGAGAGCGAGCCGGTCTCCGAGTCGAGGACGAGGGTCCGGTCGCCGAGCCGGACGGCCCGCTCGGTCATGGCCCGCGCCTCCTCCCGGCCGAGGCGCAGCGTGCCGTCCTCGCCGCGCGTCACGTCGGAGTCGGACTGGCAGGCGGGCAGCGCGAAGAGAAGCAGGAGGCAGAGCCAGAGGGGGCGCATGAGGAGAAGGGCTTTCGGCTGTTGGCTTTCGGCTGTCAGTCCGACCACGAGAAGCTGAAAGCCCACGGCCTACGTCACGAGAGTTGGATACGCTTGACAAAGCGCCGGACGGCCATCCACGACCCGAGCCAGCCCAGCCCGATGCCTACGAGGACGACGGCGGCGAGGGTCCAGAGCGGCGAGCCGCCGGGCCAGCCCTGCGTCTGCGGGACGGCGCGCAGCAAAAATCCGTAGACCGGCCACACGAGTAGGCACGCGAGCGCCCCAGCTACCACGCCCTGCGCAATCCCCTCGACCAAGAACGGGCCCCGGATGAACCCATTCGTCGCCCCGACGAGTTTCATCGTGCGGATCAGCATCCGCCGGGCGTAGATCGTCAGCCGGACCGTGTTGGCGACGAGGAAGAGTGCCGCCGCGACGACGACGAGGCCGAGGCCGAGCGCGATCGGCAGGAAGACGCGGAGGTTGCGCTGCACCTTCGCCAGGAGGGGCTGGTTGTAGATCACCTCGTCCACCCGGTTCCACGTAGTGAACTGCCCGGCGAGGCCGCCGAGGCTGTCGGCGTTCGCCCAGTCCGGCTCTAGCTGGACGCGGAACGAGGCGGGGAGAAAGTTGTCCTCCGGCAGCGACCCGGCCTCCTCGCCGAACTCGCGGCGGAACTCGGCGATGGCGTCCTCGCGCGAGACGTAGACCACCTCGTCCACGCCGCGCGTGGCTTCGAGCTTGAGGCGGAGCGCGTTCGTGGCGCGCTCGTCGGCCGCGTTCGAGACGAAGACCTGCACCTCGCCGATCCGCTGCTTGAGCCAGTTCGTGACCTGCGCTCCCTGCCACGCCAGCAGTCCGAATACGGCGATCAGCACGAGCGCGACGGTGAGGGCGCTCGTCGCAGTCAGCGCGGCGAAGCGCGCCCGCCGGAAACCGGCAAGCCCTTCGCGGACGGTGTAGGAGAGGGGCATCGTGGCGGCGGAGTGGGGTGGGCAAAATACGGCGTGGAGGGAGGGACGGAGAATGAGGGCGTGGAGGGCGTGGAAGGAACGGAGGGATATCCAGACGGCGGGCACGGAGGTAGGGGGGTTAAGATTCCCCTCCCTTCTCTCCCTACCCTCCTCTCCCCACGCCCTGCCAACACCTACTCCTCCCGCAGCCGGATGCTGTCGGGCAGTTCGTCCGTGTCGTCGGGCTTGATGGCGACGCCCTTCTCTTCGAGTAACTGCCCGCACAAGCCGATGGCCTCGACGAGCCCGCCGGCGAGGTCGCCCTGCTTGATGCCGCGCCGGATGGTGTCCACGACCTCGATCCACTCCTCGGGGCTGACCTGCTCGTTGATGCCGGCGTCGCCGAGGACCTCGATGCGGTGCTCGAAGAGCGAGACGAAGAGAAGGATGCCGGTGCGGTCGCGCGTCGAGAAGACCTCCTCGTCCAGGAACGCGAGCGAGGCGCGGCGGTGGACGCGGCGGGCGAGCCGCGCTTCGCCCGCGAGGGCGCGCTTGACGGGAGCGACGGTGGCGAGGAGCGCCCCGGCGACGCCCGCGAGCGAGGCCAGGAGCGCGAGGCCCCAACTCGCGTAGAGCCAGCCCAGCCCCCACCCGTCGTAGACCTGCAGCACGAGGATGGCGACGAACATCGTCCCCATCGCCGCCACCGACGCCCCGCGCCAGACGGCGACCTCGTAGCGCCCGCTCCGCTCGACGAGATACGGGACGATCTCGCCGGAGGTCCGCCGCTCGGCCTCGGCGACGGCCGTGCGGATGCGGTCCCGGTCAGCGTCGGAGAGGGTGGGGGGCATGGCTTTTCGGAGCGGAAGCGGGGAAGACCGGAAGTGCGGAAGAATACGACGGCGGTGCGTCCCGAGACGCTTCCGCTCTTCCTTTCTTCCGCTCCTCCGAGCTTACTCAGGCAGCAGCACGACCTGCACGTAGCGCTCGGTGTCGAGGTAGGCCTGCGCCGCGCTGCGCACTGCGTCCGCGCTCAGGCCGTCGATGAGGTCGGTCCGGTCCACGAACCCCATCGGAGCCTCGCCGTGGCGGTAGGCTGCGCCGAGGGCCCCGAGCCAGGCTCCGTTGTCGCGGAGGGCGAGCTCCTGCGCCCGCCGGTCGCCCTCCTTGACCTTGCCGAGCACCTCGTCCGTCGGGCCGTCCGCCTTAAAGCGTTCGATCTCGGCGAAGACGGCGGCGGTCAGTTCGTCCACGCGCTCCGGGTCGCAGCCGAAGCCGACCGAGACGGAGTAGAGGCCGAGCATCCGGTCCACGCTCGCGTTCACGCCGACGCCGTAGACGCCGCCCCGGTCCTCGCGCAGTTCCTCGCGCAGCCGGATGCTGAGGGCGTCCTCGAGCGCGCCGAGGACAAACCGCTCGGCCCGCGCTGCAGTCCGCCGGGCTCCGAAGACCGAGTCTGCCACAGCCACCGTCCGGCCGTCGATCTCGACGGTGTCGTCGTAGTCGAGCGTGTCGAGCCGGACGCTGAGGGTGCCCGAGAACACGAGCTGCACCCGCGCCTTCGGCTCGATCCCGCGCCGGACGGTCTTGGCGACGACCCCGGCGGGCGGGCGGATGCCGAGGTCGCGCGGTGTTTCCTCGCGGCCGGCCCCGGGGAGGGTGGCGAGGTACTGCCGGACGAGCGGCTCCATCGCCTCGGGCGTGAACGCGCCGACGAAGACGAACGTGAAGTCGCTCGCGTCGCGGAACCGGTCGCGGTAGACGGCGAGCGCCTCGCCGAGTTCGACGGCGCCGAGCGTCTCGACCGTGAAGGGCCGGCGGCGCGGGTGGTGCTGGGCGAGCGTCACCTGGAGCGTGTCCGCGAAGGCGGCCTCGGGCTGGGCGCTGCGGTTCTGGAGCACGCCGCGGATCCGCTCGGTGTAGGCCACGAACGCCTCGGCGTCTTCGCGCGGCGCCGTCGCGTAGAGGTGGAGAAGCTGGAAGAGGGTTTCGAGGTCGTCCGGCGAGGCGCTGCCCGTGAACCCCTCCTCGCGGCTCCCGACGTAGGGCCGCACCCGCACCGCTTCGCCCGCGAGCTTCTTGTCGAGGGCAAGGGCGCTGAAGGCCCCGACGCCGCCGATGCTGACCACCGCCGACGCCTGCTCGGCCGAGCGGAACGCGGCGTCGGAGACGAGCGAGGTCCCGCCGGGGCTGAACGCGCTCACGAGCACCTCGTCGCTCTTGAAGTCCGTCGGCTTGAGGACGACGCGGACGCCGTTGGCGAGCTCCCACTCGGTGATCCCGCTGCCGTCCTGGTAGACCGAGACCGACGCAATCGCGCCCGGCGCGGGCGGCGAGGCCACGAGCGGCTCCGCCGACAGCGTTTCGGTGTACGGCTCGATGGTGCGGTCCTCGACGGCTTCGAACACGGCGCGCAACTCAGCCTCGGTCGGGACCGCTACGCCGTCGGCCTCGGGCGCGCTCACGAGGACGACGCGGTTGGCCTCGCCCGTCACCTCGCTGGCGAGCGCGTCGAGCTCCGCGAGTCCGATGGTTGGCAAGAGCACCTGGGCAAGCTCGTACTCGCGCTCGATACCCGGGGCAGGGTCGCCTTCGAGAAAGAGGCTGACGAGCGCGCCCGCGAACCGCCGCGAGTCGGTCGTCTCGCGCTCGTTGAAGGCGACTTCGAGTTCGCGGAGCAGGGCGGCCTTCGTGCGCTCAAGCTCCGAAGCGAGGAAGCCGTGCTGCCGGACGCGGGCGGCCTCGGTCAGAAGCGCGTCCAGCCCGCGCGGCACGCCGCCGTCGGCCACGACGGCCTGCACAAGGTAGAGGTCGGTCGGGCGGACGAACCCGGCCTTGCCGGTGAACGCGCCGAGGAAGGGCGCGCCGGGCTGCTGCGTCAGTTCGAAGAGGCGGGCGTTGAGCGTCCGGTTGTAGAGCCGGTCCACAAGGGTGCGGCGGTAGGCGGCCACGTCTCGCTCCCGGTCCGACGGCTCCTTGGTGAGCACCGCCACGCTC
This sequence comes from Bacteroidota bacterium, assembly GCA_038746285.1. NCBI lineage: Bacteria > Pseudomonadati > Bacteroidota > Bacteroidota bacterium. The sequence goes on along the minus strand of JBCDKT010000006.1, from coordinate 98,063 downwards.
GTCTGCGTAAGCTCGGGGTCGGCCGCAATCGCGAAGCGCGTCTCGTCGTGCAGGGGCAGGTCGAACGTCGGGCGCGGCGCGGGATCAGGCGGATTCGACAGGCCGCCGAATGCGGCGCGGATCGTCTGCTCGATATCCGCCGGGTCGAAGTCGCCGACGGCGACGACCGCCATCAGGTCGGGTCGGTACCACGTTTCGTAGAACGTGCGGAGCCGCTCGTAGGGCGCGTTCTCGATCACCTCGGGCGTGCCGATGGGGAGGCGCTCGGCGTAGCGCGAGCCGCCGAAGAGGATCGGAAACTGCTTGTCGCGCACCCGCGACTGCGCCCCCTGCCCGAGTCGCCACTCTTCGAGTACCACCCCGCGCTCCTTGTCGATCTCCTCGCCTTCGAACGTGATGGCCGAGGCCCACTCCTTGAGCACGTCGAAGCCCGTAGCGAGCAGCCCCGCGCTGTCGGTCGAGACCTGGAGAAGGTAGACCGTCTCGTCGAACGAGGTGTAGGCGTTCAGGTCCGGCCCGAAGCGCATCCCGATGCCCTCGAGGTAGTCCACGAGCTCCTGCCGCTGGAAGCGCTCGGTCCCGTTGAAGGCCATGTGCTCGACGAAGTGTGCGAGGCCGCGCTGGTCCTCCTCTTCGAGCACGCTCCCGGCGTTCACCACGAGCCGGAGCTCGGCGCGGTTCTGGGGTTCGGCGTTGCGGCGGACGAAGTACGTCAGCCCGTTGGCGAGCGTACCCGTCCGCACCGCCGGGTCGAGGCCGAGCGGCTCGGCCAGAAGGGCTGGGTCTAGACCGACCGGGGGGTCAGGTGCTTCGGGTGCGACGCGCTCGGACGACGAGCAAGCGGCGAAGAAAAGCAGCGGGGCGAAGAGGAGGAGTGCGCGGCAAAGCATCGAAGAGCCGGGTGGTGGACTAAGGAGGCCAAGAAGCTACGACCGCCGAGGAACCACCCGGTTGCGGGGCGTGTGCTGCGAGCGGATGATGTGGGTCGGAGCCGGGCCTCGCGGGCCGTCCGAGAGGCCGGGTCGCACCGGTAAGCAACGGTTAGTTGGGAGGCAAAAAGACTAGACCTGAATGCTTATCTAGACTCAGTAGAAATAGAGTTATTTAGACTCAATATGACTTTGAATCCGCACGGATCCGGCAGGGCTTATCGGTGTAGCACTCGGCCAACCAACCAGACCCCACGCAGCCATGATTCCCGCTCAGTCCCAGTGCACCGCGTGCACCCACCTCGACCGCCAGGCCGCCCAGGAGCCCAACTGCGAGGCTTTCCCCTCGGGTATCCCCGACGAGATCTGGACCAACCAGGTGTCGCACACCGAGAGCTACCCTGGCGACGGCGGCATCTTCCTCGAACTGATCCCGCTCGACGTGTACAACCCCAACGTGCGCGGCGAAGCGTAGAAAGCACCTGCCTGGCAACGGGGCCGGCCTGCCGTGTGCGGGTCGGCCCCGTTTGGTGTTGGGGGGTAAAAAAAGGCCGGCCGCTCCGTGGGATGGAGCGGCCGGCCGAGCGCTTTGGGCTCAGGTCGCGCTGCGCGTTAGGCGACAGCGACTTCCCGGTACCCGTCTTCCTCCTCGCTGCGGATCTGCGCTGCAACGGTTAGCAGCACACCGTAGATCACCTTCGACGTGACGTCGGCGATGGTGTAGGTCATCGAGCGAGCGACGACAGCCGTGTCACCCTCCATGAGCGGGAGGAGGCCAACGCCGGAGGCACCCGTGCCACCGTCGAGCGCAATGAGGCTGCTCATGTCCGTGATGACCGGCATCAAGTAGGCACCGGGGTATAGCATCCACGAGACCAGGAATAGCGTCCAGATGCCGTCGATGACGCGGGCCGCACGCGGGGCCATGCCCTGCTGGCCTTCCTTGAGGATCTTGCGCATCAGGATGAGCACATGCACGAAGAACAGCGTCGAGATCGTCCCCCACACGAAGAACGCGGTCGCGTTGGAGACCTCGTAGTACTGCCCGACGTACCCGGTGAGGACCATCATCGAGCCCGAGAAGAAGAACTGGTTGCGGTAGGACGCGAACCGGTCCGGGGCGATGTTGATCACGAACAGGATCTGGAAGAGCAGCATCGGCACGTCGATGAGCCAGTTGAGGTACCGGTAGCCGTTGGTGAAGATGTTGGCCCCGTCGGCGCGGACGTACTGGTTGGCACCCTCGTCGAAGATGAACGCGGTCTGCCAGTTCTGCGCCTGCGCGTAGAGCAGCAGGAACGCCGAGACCATCACCACGACCGAGAGCACCGACGAGATGCGGTACTTGGGCGAGACGCTCTTGATGGTGAGGACGAAGTAGAACAGCCCGGCGAGCATGCAGGCATACCCCAGCGTGAGGATATGGGCCGTCATGTCGTAGGCCATCGGGTCGTACGAGAAGAAGTTCTCGAAGGGGACGTTGGGTAGCATAGAAGGGAGGGTGGATGGGTGATGAGGAAGAGGCTTGGGGGAGCCAGGATGTGCGAACCGGCGCGGAGCCCTTGTTAAACAGCGCGTCTCCTGACCTTAACCAAACTTACGAGTTCGGCATCTTTGAGTCAACCGAAATAGTGAAGGTTCCGCTTGAAGCACGTTTAGCGTAAACTAACACCTGTAATGTATAGTTCAAGACCTCCGGCCAGACCCCTGCGGTACGTAGTCAGCATGTGGATAGGTACTGTGCGGGAACGATTTGGCGAGTGGGTCCGAAGGCGAGCGCTGGGCCTGCATGGTCGCGGCATGGTCCACGGTAGGAGCGGTGATGCACGGATGGCTAATGCCCCGCACGCAGGTGCCGTCTCGCCTCAGCTACCCAGCGACCTGGACCTCAGCAGTCTCGGTGCGTCCGGGGAGGTCGGTGTCTGCGGCAATTTTGTGAACGTAGCGAGGGCCGCCCCGCGCGCTGCGAGGCGGCCCTCTGCTACTGCTTGCCACCTTCTGGAATCAGGTGCCGGCCGAGTAGTCGGTGGCGTAGGTCACCTGCTCGTCGGTGAGGCGGTCGATCTCCAGCCCCAGCGTCTCCAGCTTCACGCGCGCGATCTGCTGGTCGAGCTCCTCCGGCAGGTCGAGGACGGTGTTGTCCATCGTCTCGCCGGCCTCGTGGGCTTTGATCAGTTCGAGGTGGGCCTGGAACTGGTTGGCGAAGCTCATGTCCATCACCTCCGAGGGGTGCCCTTCGGCGGCGGCGAGGTTGACGAGGCGACCGTCGGCGAGGACGTAGATCTTCTTGCCGTTGTCGAGGGTGTACTCGCGGTTGTCGGTGCGGATCATCCGCGTGTCGCTCGACGCCTCGGCGAGCTCCTTGAGGTTGAGTTCCACGTCGTAGTGGCCCGTGTTGCAGACGATCGCGCCCTCCTTCATCGTGACGAAGTGCTCGCCGCGGATGACGTCCTTCATGCCGGTCGCGGTGACGAAGATGTCGCCCTCGCGCGCGGCCTGCTCCATCGTCATCACGCGGAAGCCGTCGAGCGTCGCCTTGAGCGCAGCCGTCGGCTTGACCTCGGTGATGATGACGTTGGCCCCCATCCCGGCCGCGCGCATCGCGACGCCGCGCCCGCAGTGGCCGTAGCCGGCGACGACGAAGTTCTTGCCCGCCACCAAGACCGACGAGGCGCGGAGGATGCCGTCGAGCGTGGACTGCCCGGTGCCGTAGACGTTGTCGAAGTCCCACTTCGTCTCGGCGTCGTTGACGGCGTAGACCGGGTAGCCGAGCTTGCCGTCGTCGGCCATCGCGCGGAGGCGGTGGACGCCGGTCGTGGTCTCCTCGGAGCCGCCGATGATGTCGGCCGCCTTCTCGGGGAAGGCCGAGTGGACGCGGAAGATGAGGTCGGCCCCGTCGTCGAGCGTCGTGTGGGGCGTCTTGTCGATCGTCCGGTCGATGCACCAGTAGAAGGCCTCGGTGTCCTGACCGTACCAGGCGTAGATCTCGACGCCGTCGCCGTCGCCTTTCGGCCCGGCAGCGAGGGCGGCCGCGACCTCGTCGTTGGTCGAGAGCGGGTTGCAGCCGCTCCAGGCGACCTCGGCCCCGCACGCCTTGAGCGTCTCGATGAGGACGGCGGTCTCCTTCGTGACGTGGAGGCAGCCGGTGATCTTGTAGCCCTCGAACGGCTTGCTCTGGGAGAACTCGTCGCGGAGCTTCATCAGCACCGGCATCCGGCTCTCGGCCCACTCGATCCGCATGCGGCCGGCGTCGGCGAGCGAGAGGTCGGCGACCTTGTAACGTCCTTCTTTGTGGTCCATAGTAGCTTCTGGGGTTGGGGTTCAGAGTCAGCCACGCCAAACGCGGGGCGAGGCCGTAGGTTCGGGATTGGCCGCTTCTTAACGCGGAATGTCGCGGCCCGTTGCCATGCTAGGCCAGGCTGCTGGCGGCCTGCCGGAGTGCCTCCGCGCCGTCCAGCTTCTCCCACGAAACGTCGGGGCGTCCGAAGTGTCCGTAGGCGGCTGTCGGCCGGTAGATCGGGCGGAGGAGGTCGAGGCGGCGGATGAGCGCCTGCGGGCGGAGGTCGAAGGTGTCGCGCACGGCGGCGACGAGCGCGGCGTCGGAGACGGCCCCGGTGCCGTAGGTCGTCACGTCGATCGAGACCGGCTCGGCGACGCCGATGGCGTAGGCGACCTGGACGAGGACTTCCTCGGCAAGCTCCGCCGCGACGATGTTCTTGGCGACGTGCCGGGCGGCGTAGGCCGCGCTCCGGTCCACCTTCGAGGGGTCCTTGCCGGAGAACGCGCCGCCGCCGTGAGCCCCCTTGCCGCCGTAGGTGTCGACGATGATCTTGCGCCCGGTCAGGCCCGTGTCCCCGTGCGGCCCGCCGACCACGAACCGGCCCGTCGGGTTGACGTGGAGAATGAGGTCGTCGTCGAGCAGGTCCGCCGGGAGGACGGCCGGGAGGAGGTGCTCGCGGATGTCGGCCTCGATCTGCCTCAGCGTCACGTCGTCGTCGTGCTGGGTCGAGAGGACGACGGTGTGGATGCGGCGGACGGTGCGGCGGTCGTCCTCGTACTCGACCGTGACCTGGCTCTTGGAGTCGGGCCGGAGGTAGGGCATCACCTCGCCCGCCTTGCGGATCCGGGCGAGCTCTTTGACGAGGCCGTGAGCGCAGACGAGCGCGAGCGGCATCATCTCCTCGGTCTCGTTCGTCGCGTAGCCGAACATCAGCCCCTGGTCGCCGGCGCCCTGGTCGTCGTGGAGGCCGGTGTCCTCGTCCACGCCCTGCGCGATGTCGCCGCTCTGCTCGTGGATCGTGACGAGGACGCCGCACGAGCGGGCGTCGAACCGGAGCGCGGGGTCGGTGTAGCCGATCTCCTCAATCGTCCGGCGCGCCACCTCCTGCACGTCGACGTAGGTCCCGCTCGTCACCTCGCCGGAGACGACCACGAGGCCCGTCGTGCAGAGCGTCTCGATGGCGCAGCGGCTGGCGGCGTCGCCTTCGAGGAACGCGTCGAGGAGGGCGTCGGAGATCTGGTCGGAGACTTTGTCCGGGTGCCCTTCGGAGACGGACTCGGACGTGAAGAGGTAGACCATGGCGCGCGGGAAAAGGGGGTTCGTAAAGAGCAGGCGAAAATAGCGCAGGCCGAGGGCGGCTCCAACTGCGAGGGTGCAACCCGTCCGAGCTACGCTCCGTTCTAACCGGAACTTCGCAGCGCGCGCGGCGGACCCTGACCGAGCAGATTGATTTCAAATGTGCTCCACCGTAGTTTTTCAAGGTCCGGGCGCGCCCGGCGACGTTTCCTCTCGCCCTCTCTACCCTCACCCCTTGCCAACATGGCTGACACCAAAGCCCGCGTCACCTCCATCATCGTCGAGAAGCTCGGCGTGGACGAAAGCGACATCACCGAATCCGCCTCCTTCCAGGACGACCTCGGCGCCGACTCCCTCGACACCGTCGAACTCATCATGGAGTTCGAGAAGGAGTTCAACATGACCATTCCCGACGAGGATGCCGAGAAGATCGCCACCGTCGGCGACGCCATCAACTACGTCGAAGCTAACCACACGGCGTAGCCTCTCCGTCGGCACGCTGCCGACGTGCCCGACCCTGCGGGGACGTGGAGAGCGGGCGACCCCGGGGCACCGCGCCCTCGGCTGCGCCGTCTCTCCCCGTCCCCGTTCTATGCGCTAGACTGCCGGCCCACCCATCTGCGCCGGTCGCCTCTGCCGACCCCCGCTTGCTATGGACCCCTTCCCCCCCGGCCGCCGCGTCGTCGTCACCGGCCTCGGCGCGCTCACCCCCATCGGCCTGACCGCTGCGACGTTCTGGGAGGCGATGATGCGCGGCGAGAGCGGCGCGGCCCCCATCACCCACTTCGACCCCGAGCCGTTCGCAACGACCTTCGCGTGCGAGCTCAAAGGCTTCGACGCGGCTGACCACCTCGACCGCAAGGAGGCCCGCCGCCTCGACGCCTTCTCGCAGTACGCCCTCGTCGCGGCGGACCAGGCCCTCGCCGATGCGGGCCTCGACGCGGCTTCGCTCTCGGAGGCGGAGAAGCAGAAAGTCGGCGTCGTCTTCGGGTCGGGGATCGGCGGGATGAAGCTGTTCCAGGACCAGGTGATCGAGTTCCACGAGAACGGCCCGCGCCGCCTCTCGCCGTTCTTCGTGCCCTACATGATCCTCGACATCGCGCCCGGCCTGATCGCCATGCGGCACGGCTTCCAGGGGCCGAACTACGCGACGGTCAGCGCGTGCGCGACGAGCAACAACGCCATCGGCGACGCCTTCATGCTGATCCGCAACGGCATGGCGAACACCGTCGTCTGCGGCGGTACCGAAGCGCCCGTCACCCGGATCGGCGTCGGCGGCTTCGCCGCGATGCGCGCGCTCTCGACCCGCAACGACGAGCCCGCGACGGCGAGCCGCCCGTTCGACGCGACGCGCGACGGGTTCGTGATGGGCGAGGGGGCTGGCGCGCTCGTGCTCGAAAGCCTGGAGCGCGCCACCGAGCGCGGCGCGACCATCTACGCCGAGCTGACCGGCTTCGGGATGAGCGCCGACGCCTACCACATCTCGGCCCCCCACCCCGAGGGGGCCGGCGCGCGCCTCGCCATGCAGATGGCGCTCGACACGAGCGGCATCGAGGCCGGGGACGTGGACTACCTCAACATGCACGGCACCTCGACCCCGCTCGGCGACGTGGCCGAGACCGAGGCGATTAAGAAGGTGTTCGGCGAGCACGCCTACGCGATGAACCTCTCGTCCACCAAGAGCATGACCGGCCACCTCCTCGGGGCCGCCGGGGCCATCGAGGCGATTGCGTCGATCTACGCCGTGCAGCACAACCGCATCCCGCCGACGATCAACTTCGAGCACCCGGACGAGCGCTGCGACCTCGACTACACGTTCAACGAGCCGGTCGAGCGCGAGGTCACCGTCGCCGTCTCCAACGCCTTCGGCTTCGGCGGTCACAACACGACACTCGTCTTCCGCAAGTTCGAAGGGTAAGGGCGACGCATGCGTCGCCCCTACGCCTCCGTCCAGACGGCGAGCTCGTTCCCGCTCGGGTCGGCGAAGTGGAAGCGGCGGCCGCCGGGGAAGTCGAACGGCTCTTTGGTGACCGTCCCGCCCGCCGCCCGGACGGCACCGAGGCTGGCCTCCAGGTCGTTGGAGTAGAGGATCACGAGCGGCCCGCCGGTCCGCAGGGCGTCGGTCTCTTCCATTCCGCCCACCTCGCCGTCGGTGCCCTGGATGCCGGCGTAGGCCGGGCCGTAGTCGGTAAACTGCCAGCCAAAGGCGTCGCGGTAAAACCGTTTCGCCTCGGCGAGGTCGCGGACGGCGAACTCGGTGTAGTCGATGGTGTGGTGCCTGGGCATCGGAGGTACGTTCAGCGACCTAATGCTTCGGCGATCTCGGCCTGGGTTTGCCCGATGAAGTCGGCGGTCGGCACGGCGCCGCGGTCACCCTCGCCGTGGCGGCGGACGCCGACGGTGCCAGCCTCCTCTTCCTTCGCGCCGACGATCAGCATGTAGGGCGTCTTCGCCACTTCGGCGTCGCGGATCTTGCGGCCCACTTTCTCGCTCCGGTCGTCGAGCTCGGCTCGGAGACCGGCGGCGCGAAGCTGGTCGAGGACGGTCCGGCCGTAGTCGTTGAAGGCGTCCGAGACGGGGAGAATCTTGACCTGCGTCGGGGCGAGCCAGACGGGGAAGTCGCCGCCGGTGTGCTCGATGAGCACGCCGATGAAGCGCTCCAGGCTTCCGAACGGGGCGCGGTGGATCATCACCGGCCGGACGCGGTCGTCGTTCTCGTCGACGTAGGTCAGGTCGAAGCGCTCGGGGAGGTTGTAGTCGAGCTGGACGGTCCCGAGTTGCCACGCGCGGCCGAGGGCGTCCTTGACCATGAAGTCGAGCTTCGGCCCGTAGAAGGCGGCCTCGCCCTCCTCCTCGACCGCCTCCAGGCCAACCTCAGCCGCGGCTTCCCGGATGGCCTGCTCGGCAGCGTCCCACTGCGCCGGGTCGCCGATGTACTTGTCGGTGTTGGCCGGGTCGCGGAGCGAGACTTGCGCCGTGAAGTCCGTGAAGTCGAGCGCGCGGAGCACGGTCAGGGTCAGGTCGATGACGTCCTTGAACTCGCCCTTGACCTGGTCGGGCGTGCAGAAGATGTGGCCGTCGTCCTGGGTGAAGCCGCGGACGCGCGTGAGGCCGCCCAGCTCGCCCGACTGCTCGTAGCGGTAGACCGTCCCGAACTCCACGAGCCGGACCGGGAGGTCGCGGTAGGAGTGCGGCGTGTGGTCGTAGATCTGGACGTGGTGCGGGCAGTTCATCGGCTTGAGGAGGTAGCCCTCCTCGTCCTCGTGGCCCTCGCGCGAGCGCTCGGACGGGTGCTCGCCGTGGGGGAGCGCCGCGCCGCCGCGCTCCAGCATCGGCGGGAACTGGCTGTCGGCGTAGTACGGGTAGTGCCCGCTCGTGCGGAAGAGGTCGAGCCGCCCGATGTGCGGGGTGACGACCGGCTCGTAGCCGCGGCGGAGCTGCTCGGCCTTGAGGAAGTCGATGAGCGTCTCGCGGAGGACAGCGCCTTTCGGGAGCCACATCGGCAGGCCCGGCCCGACGCGGTTCGAGAACATGAACAGGCCAAGCTCGCGTCCGAGTTTGCGGTGGTCGCGCTGCCGGGCGAGTTCGAGTTTTTCGAGGTGCTCCTCCAGCATCGAAAGCTTCGGGAAGCTGACGCCGTAGATGCGCGTGAGCTGTGGGCGCGACTCGTCGCCGCGCCAGTACGCCCCCGCGATGCTCAGCAGCTTGGGGTACTTGATCGGCTTCGTGCTCGGGATGTGCGGCCCGCGGCAGAGGTCGACGAAGTTGCCCTGCCGGTAGAACGTGATCGTCCCGTCCTCCAGCTCCTCGATCAGTTCGAGCTTGTAGGCGTCGCCCTTCTCGCCGAAGTAGTCGAGCGCCTCCTGCTTCGAGACGGCGCGGCGCTCGTAGCGGTTGTCCTCCTTCGCGAGCGCCTTCATCTTCGCCTCGATCGCCTCGAGATCTTCGGGCGAGAGCGTGTCGATGTCCGTCCGGCTGAGGTCGACGTCGTAGTAGAACCCGTTGTCGATGGCCGGGCCGATGCCGAACTGCACGCCGGGGTGGAGCGCTTCGAGCGCCTCGGCCATGAGGTGGGCCGTCGAGTGCCAGAAGGCCCCCTTGCCCTCGTCCGAGTCCCAGGTCAGGATCGAGACCGTCGCGCCGTCTGGGAGCGGGCGGTGGAGGTCGCGCACCTCGCCGTCGACGCGGACGGCGAGCGCGGCGCGGGCGAGGCCGGGCGAGATGGCCTGGGCGAGGTCGTGACCGCTGCTGCCGTCGGGGAGGTCGCGGACGGAACCGTCGGGGAGGGTAATCTGCATAGCACGCTGCGAAGAGTGGAAGCCGCAACGATACGCGCGCAGCGCCCGGCGGAGCGGTGAAGTGCTATTCAAATCGAAAGCGGAGGTGGGCACCTGCTCTCGCAGCCCTTCAGCATCTCCATGAGCGGACACTCAGGCGGGCGGTTGGAGGAAGCGGTGGCGCAGCGGTACGTGCACCAGGGCCCCACTCCGCGACGTCAGGACGACGGCGTCCTCCTCGCCGAGCGCGTGGACCTCGGCGACGTGGTCGAACTGGACCGGGACGCGGGCGACGGCGCTGATGCAGGCGACGTGGAACGGACCGCCCCTCAGCGTGACGGTCGTGGCAAGCCCCTGCTCCGAGAGCGGGTTGGGCGCGGCCGACTCGGCGAGCCCGAAGTGGAAATACGACGTGACCTCTTCCAGCCCCAGCACGCTGGTGTGCCGCCCGTTCCAGGGCGGGTAGTGCCGCCCGCCGTTCGAGACCCACAGGATCGTCTGGCGCAGCACGCGCGGGTCCTTCAGGGTGAACCAGACGAAGCCTTCGTCGGGGAAGGTGACTGCAGTCCAGGCAAACGGCAGCACCGGGTCGGAAGCGAGGAGCACGAGGTCTTCGTAGCCGCGCCGAGCCGGGTAGCGGCTGAGGTCGGCGTGGACACCGGTCGTCGTCGGGACGGCGTCGAGGGCGTCGAAGGTGGTGCCGGGGGCGAGGACCGAGTAGCCGCCCTGCTCGGGGCGCTCCACGGGCACCGGGGAGGTCTGCCCGAGCACGAAGGGACTGGTAGCGACCAGACCGCTGCCCTCGGCTTCGGGAAACTTCAGCATGGCGTGGTGGCCGAGGCTCATCGGGCCTACCATGCCGGTGACGGTGTGGCGCTGGTAGAGCGCAGCATGCCCGTCCACGAGCGTGACGTTTTTACGGACTCGCCCCACGCGCACAGTCGTGTCGAGGTGGAGGTGGAGCGAGACGGCGTCGCCCTCGCGGCGCAGGTCGTCGAACGTCCACGTCTCGTTGGCCGCCTCGCCGTGCGGCGGGTGGGCCTCGTCCCCGGACGGTTCGGCGTTGCCGCCGAACGGGAGGCAGAAGAAGTCTCCCCGGAGCACGCGCAGCATCGGGGGGAGCGCTGCCGTCGCCGCGTCTTCGGCCCAGGGTGCGACGGCATAGGGCCGCACGTTGCGCTCGCCGAGCCGGAACGTCGTCGGGCCGAGGTGGCCTCCCTGCCGGGTGACGAACGTCTCGACGCCGTGGTTGCCGATCCGCCACGAGGGCTGGCCGTGTACGGTCTGGAGAGGCGGTGGAGCAATGTCATGCATCGGCGCGAGGGGAGGAGAGGTCAGGGGGTACGGCGGCAGGCGAGCGGAGCGCCGCGCACGCCGGCCTCGATCCGCGTCAGGTGCCACCGGCCGAGATTGGCCGCGAAGAGATGCTCGAAGTTGGGGCCGCCGAAAGCCACGTTGGTCGGGTTGCCCAGCGTGTGCGCCTCCCAGTCGTCTAGGAACACCTCGGGGGCACTCCCGCCGGGAGGGACGCGGTAGATGCGCGACGGCGCGTAGCAGGAGACGTACAGGTTGCCCTCGGCATCGAAAGCCAGACCGTCTGGCACGGTCTCGGGGAGCACGACTATTTCGCTACGTGCTCCCGCCGTACCGTCCTCCAGAATCTCGACGCGCTCGACGCCGGGCAGCCACGAGCACACGACGTAGAGCGCCTGCTCGTCAGGAGCCAGGGCGAGGCCGTTGGCGAAGTTGAACGGCCCGGCATGCCAGACCCGTCCGCGCCCGCTTGCATCGAAGGCGAGGACGCGCCCGCTGACGTCGCGGAAGGCTCCGCTGTCGGAGACGTAGAGGGTGCCGTCCGAGGCGAAGGCAGGGAAGTTGGGGATGCTAAACGGCGCGCCGTCCTCGGGCCCCCGGGCGAACTCGGTCAGCGCATGCGTGGCGAGGTCGAGGTGCCAGACGCACTGCTTCTTCAGGTCGCAGGCGGCCAGCCACGAGGCGTCGGGGCTGAAGGCGATCCCGAGCACAAAGCCGCCCGTGTTGACAATCTCTTCGGCGTGCGTCCCGTCGGCGTCGAGCCGGTAGATCTGCCCGGCCTCGCCGCCGGCCCACACCGAGCCGTCCGGGTGGACCGCGACGCACTCCGGGTGGTCGAGGCCGTCGTAGAAGACCGAGGCGCGGTCGAGGGAGAGGACAGGCATGGGGTTGGGAGTACGGGTGGCTGGGAGGCCGGGGGAGGAGGCCAGCGCGCTCTGCAAGTTTCTGCGCCCAGACTCCCATCCTCCCACACTCAAGGAGGCGAAGCCGACGGAACAGCCCAGTCGGTCTTCGGCCACAGGTTGAACCAGCGGGGGCGGTGCGGGTCACGGTCGTAGGGGTACGGGCCGAGCTTCTCGTAGAGGGCGGCGTACTCGGCGAGCTTGTCGCGGTCGAGCGTGACGCCGAGGCCAGGGCTGGTGGGGACGGCAATGTGGCCGTCTTCGTAGGCTAGCTTGCCGCCTGCAATCACGTCGTCGGTGAGGTGGTGGTAGTGCGCGTCGGCGGCGAAGTGGAGGTTGGGGAGGGCGGCCCCGAGGTGCAGCATCGTGGCGAGCTGGATGCCCAGTTCGCCCGACGAGTGGACGGCCACGCCGAGCTGGAACGTGCTGCACACGACGCCCGCCTTCCACGCCTGCCGCAGCCCGCCCCAGAACGTCGTGTCGAGCAGAACCACGTCCACCGCGTTCGTGCGAATCGACGCGGCGAGTTGCTCGAAGTTGGTGACGACGGTGTTGGTCGCGGTCGGGATGCAGACGGCCTCGCGGACGCGCCGCATGCCCTCCAGGCCCCACGTCGGGTCCTCGAAGTAGTCGTTGTGCAGGTCCTCGATGGCCCGCCCGACGCGGATGCTCTCCTCGACCGACCACGCTGCGTTGGGGTCGATGCGGAGGCGGTGGCCGGGAAGCGCCTCGGCGAGGGCGCGGAAGACCTCGATCTCGTGGTCCGGCGCGAACACGCCCGCCTTCAGTTTGTGGGTCGTGAAGCCGTAGCGCTCGGCGAGGGCGCGGGCGTGGCGCACCATGCGCTCGGGCGAGTCCTCGCCGCCGTGCCCGTTCGTCTCGGCAGGGTAGCGGAAGAAGAGGTACGACGCGAACGGCACCCGCTCGCGGAGCGCCCCGCCGAGCAGGTCGCACGCCCGGACGCCGAGCTTCTGGCCGATCAGGTCGATGCAGGCGAACTCAACGGCGGCGTGGAGCTGGACGCGGTTGTTGTAGAGCGAGGCCGTCGGGTTGCAGAGCTTCCAGTAGAGCGCTTCGAGCTGCATCGGGTCATGCCCGAGGAGGTACGGTTTCAGCCCGGCGAACGCGGCCTCGGCCGACTCGCCCCCGCCGCCCATCTCGCCCAGCCCGATCAGTCCTTCGTCGGTTTCTACCTCGACAATCGTGCGGACGAAGCGGCCCCAGTGCGCACCGTTGGCATGGCGAAGCGGGGCTTCGAGCGGGACGGTGACGGTTGTGGCGCGGAGGTCGGTGATCTTCATGGCTCAGGCCCGTTTGCTGCCGCCGATGGAGAGGCCGAGGCCGCCGTCGATCCGGTAGGCCTGGCCGGTGATGAAGGCCGCGTCGGCGCTGCACAGGTAGCCGATGAGCGAAGCCACCTCCTCGGCCGTCGCGATGCGCTGGGCGGGGTGCATCGCGTGGACCTCGCGCATCACCTCGGCGGGGTCGGGCGACTCGTTGACGGCCCACCGCAGCATCGGCGTGTCGACCGTGCCGGGGCAAACCGCGACGCAGCGGACAGCGGGCGCGTAGTCCACCGCGATGCTCCGCGTCAGCCCGAGGATTGCCGTTTTGCTCGTCGTGTAGGCGGCGACGTTGGCTTGGGTGATGAAGCTCTGCACGCTCGCCACGTTGACCACCACCCCGCCCCCACGCTCAGCCATCGACGGGAGCGCCTGCTGCGCGCAGAGAAAGGCGCTCTTGAGGTTGACGTTCATCACCTCGTCCCACAGCGCCTCGCTCGTCTGCGTGACCGTCCCGTAGCGCTGGATGCCCGCGTTGTTGACCAGTAGATCAACCCCTCCGAACGCCTCGCGGACTGCCCCGAAGGCCGCCTCGACGGCCCCGGCCTCGGCCACGTCGCAGCGGACGAAAAGGGCATCGTCGATCTCGGCAGCGGTGGCCGCGCCGGCATCGTCGGCGTCGAGGAGCGCCACACGGGCCCCCTCGCTCGCAAAGAGCCGGGCGGTCGCTGCACCGATGCCTTTCGCCGCACCCGTCACGACGGCTACGTGGTCGCGGAATCGCATAGTCAGATCGGTTCTTCCTGGACCGGGTTTGTGAGCGTCCCGATGCCGTCGATCTCGACCGCGACGGTGTCGCCCGGCTGGAGCCAGCGCGGCGGCGTCTGCGCCATCCCGATCCCGACGGGTGTGCCGGTGAGGAGGACCGTGCCGGGGAGCAGCGTCGTGCTCCCGCTGAGGAACGCGACAAGCTCGGTGACGGGGAAAATCATGTCGGCGGTGCTCGTCTCCTGCACGACCTCGCCGTTGACGCGGGTGCGGAGCACGAGGGCTTGCGGGTCTGGAATGGCCGAGGCGAGGGTGATCGCGGGGCCGAGCGGGCAGAAGGTGTCGAAGCTCTTGCCCCGGCACCACTGGCTCCCGCCGCGCTCGATCTGCCAGTCGCGGGCGCTCACGTCGTTGGCGCAGGTGTACCCGAGCACGTAACCGAGCGCGTCCGAGGCCCAGACGTTTTTGCAGCGCCGCCCGATCACGACGGCCAGTTCGCCTTCGTAGTCCACCCGGTCGCTTCGGAGCACACGCGGGAGCACGATGGGAGCACCGGGTCCAGTGACGGCGTTGACCCCTTTGGCGAACACGACGGGATGCTCGGGAATCGGCAGGCCAGCCTCCTCGGCGTGGGCGCGGTAGTTCAGCCCGATGGCCCAGACGGCAGGCGGGTCGGCGGGGGGGAGCACGTCGGCAATTGAGGCAGCCTCGCCCGTCACCGCGACGTCCCCAAACGGGGCTCCGGCGACGACACGCGCTGCGCCGCCCGCCTGCTCGGCGGCGTAGCGGACAGTCCCCTCGGGGTCGCGGTAGCGGAGCAGCTTCATCTCAGGTCCCAGCGGTCCAGCCGCCGTCGATGTAGAAGGGAACGCCGGTGACGAAGGCGGCCTCGTCACCGGCGAGGTAGGCTGCCGCCGCCGCGATCTCGTCAGGCTGCGCCATGCGCCCGACGGGCTGCGTCGCGGTCATCTCGCGCCGGGCGGCCTCGGGGTCGGCGTACTCCTGAAGCCGCTGCGTCACGAACGGCGTCTCGACCCGGCCCGGACAGATCGCCACCGCCCGAATCCCGTCCGCCGCGTGATCGAGCGCGAGGCACTTGGTCAGACCGACGACCGCGAACTTGGTCGCGCAGTACGCCAGCCGGTCCCGGATGCCGACGATCCCGCCGATGGAGGCGAGGTTGAGCACCACGCCGCGCTTCCGCTCCAGCATCCCCGGCAGAAAGGCCTGCGTCACGTTGAAGACGCCCCGGAGGTTGACCGCGTAGAGCCGGTCGAAGTCCTCGCCCGTCGTCTCCAGCATCGTCCCGGCGTGCCCGATGCCCGCGTTGTTGACGAGCACGTCGAGCCGCCCGTAGGTGTCGTGGACGGCGTGGGCGGCGCGGGTGCACGCGGCCTCGTCGGTCACGTCGAGGGACAAGAAGTGCGCACTGCCGCCGCCGGACCGGACCGCCTCGGCGGTCGCCTCGCCGGCTGCCGTGTCCACATCGGTCACCCAGACGGACGCGCCCTCGCGGGCGAGACGGTGGGCGACAGCGGCCCCGATGCCGGATGCGGCTCCGGTGACGAGCGCGGTGCGGTCGGGGAGGGGCATGGGGGAGAGGGACGTGGCTTGACAGGGATAGGCGCGCGCCGTATCCTTCTGCCGGGAAAGCTAAAGTCATCAGATCACTTTGTCAATCTGCCGATGGAACCGACGCTCGCGCCCGTCGCCCGCCACAGCCTCCCCGACGACCTCGCCCGCCGCATCACGCAGATGATCGAAGCCGAGGGGCTGGCCGCCGGAGACCGCCTTCCCACGATCAGCCGCCTGGCGCGGCGCTTCGGCGTCGGCACCCCGACGCTGCGCGAGGCGCTGACCAAGCTGGAGACGCTAGGCACGGTGGCCGTCAGGCACGGCTCCGGCGTCTACGTGGGGCGTCGGCCGAACGCGCTCTTCGCCTCCAACCCGGTCCTCGCGGGAACGCCGTCCAAAAAGACGCTCGTGGACCTGATCGAGGCGCGTATCCTTGTCGAAGTAGAGGCGGCGGGGCTCGCCGCCCGCCACGCCACGCCGGACGACCTGGCAGCGATGGCTGCGCTGCTGGACCGGGCGCAGGCTCACCTGGACGACGGCGACGTGCTCAACATGACCAACATGGCGTTCCATGCCGCTATTGCGACAGCGTCGGACAACGGCGTCCTCCGGCAGGTGCTCGACGTGCTGACGACCCTCTTTCAGGCCGAGCAGCGGGTGATTCTCGACATCCACGGCTCGCGCCAGCAGGACCACGACGAGCACGTCGGCATCCTGGAGGCACTGCGCGGAGGCGACGCCGCGCTCGCGGCCGAGCGGATGCGGGTCCACCTCGGCGGCGTGCGCGCGGTCCTGCTGCGCTGGGACGAAAAAGCGCAGCCCCTGCCGCTATGACGCCGCGCACGGACAAGGCTGGAATGCCCCGGTGCCGCGCCCTGGCGTGGGTTCTGACGTTCGCCGGGGTGCTGCTTTTCGCGGCCCCGGCCCTCGCCCAGACCGGCAAGATCGCCGGCACCGTCACCGACGCTGCGACCGGTCAGACGCTGCCCGGCGCGAGCGTCGCCGTCGTCGGCACGAGCTTCGGTGCCGCGACCGACAGCGAGGGGCACTACACGATCATCGGCGTCCGCCCCGGCGCGTACACGCTCCGCGCCTCGTTCATCGGCTACACTGAGACGGTGGTCGAGGCGGTCCGCGTCCAGAGTGGGCTGACGACGCGCGTCGAGATCGAACTGAGCGAAGGGGCGGTAGACTTCGGCGACGAGGTGGTCGTGACGGCCGAGCGCCCGCCCGTGCAGCGCGACGAGACGGCGAGCGTGCAGTACCTCGATGTCGCCGAGATCGACGAGCTGCCCGTGACGAGCACCGAGGAAGCCCTCTTCGTCCAGGCCGGGGTCTTCTTCGACCAGCAGCCTATCGAAGGCGGGCTGAACGGATCGGGCCGGGGCGAGCCGCGCTACGCGGTGCGGGGCGGCGACCAGACCGAGGTACTGTGGTTCCTCGACGGCGCGCGCATCGCAGCCCTCATCGAAGGCCGAGCCGACCAGGGCGGCTCCTACACGAGCATCAATCCCCACGCAATTCAGGAGATCCAAATCCTCACCGGCGGTTTCGCGGCGGAATACGGCGGGGCGCAGTCGGGCGTGGTGAACGTGGTGACCAAGGAAGGCGGCGACCGGATCGAGGCGACGGCGGAATACCTCTACGGGCCGCCGGGACAGCGCCACTTCGGCAGCTACCTCTACGACCCGGAGACGCAGCTCGAGTTCGGGCCGCGGATGCCGATCGATCCGGACAACCCGGAAAGCGAGAGCGTCGGCAACCAGCTCCCGGACGGTACACTCGACCCCGCGTGGTGGACCGACGAGCGCCAGGCGCAGATCTACGACTACCGCGACATCGCCGACCACCGGGCGTGGGGCAGCGTCGGCGGGCCGGTGCCCGGACTGAGCGCGCTGGACGGCCGGTTCTTCGTCGCCGGGCAGTACAACCGCGCGGCCTACGCCTACCCCCGTCCCATCGACCGGCGCGAGCAGGACGATGTGCTGGCGAACCTCGTCCTCCGCCCCGGCTCCGGTACGAAGCTCCGGCTGAGCGGGCTCTACGGCCGAGCGCTGCACTCGACGCTCCAAGAGAACGGTGACTTCATCCTCGAGTCGAAATACTACCGGGGCTGGGGCTCGGTCCTCGACCGCAAGCATTACCAGGCAGCGGTCGATTGGACGCACAGCCTGTCGCAGAACATGTTCTACGACCTCAAGCTGAGCACGTACTGGCTCGACTTCCGCGAGCGCCCGAGTCCGTTCGCGCGCTTCGGCCGGACCGAAGACGACGAGGCTGTGACCATCTTCGGCTTCCAGCGCTACGACGGCTTCGGCGACGAGCCCTTCGACCAGTTCTCGTTCCTCCTCGACCGCCGCGAGGTCGTCGGCGACGTGTCGCTCGAAGGCGCACTCTCGTGGCAGGTGGACGCGGCCAACTTCGTCAAGGCCGGCTTCGAGGCCCGCGTCAACACCTACAACGAGGACCGCTCCTTCCGCTTCCCCTCGACCACGCTCGACGAGCGCTACTGGCTCAACCGGGGCCTGGATGAGACCTACCACCCGCTCCAGTTCGCGGCCTACCTCCAGGACAAGATGGAGTTCAAGGGGATGATTCTCAACCTCGGCCTCCGCTACGACTACTTCAACCCCAACCGCGACTGGTTCGACGTCACCAACCTCCCCGTCCTCGCCCTCGACCCGCTCTACGACGAGACGCTCGACCCCGACGGCGACCAGGTGGACGAGAACGGGCGCGTGAAGTTCAGCTTCGACAACGTCTTCGACAAGCCGCGCACGCCGGCCCCGTCCTACCACCGGCTCAGCCCGCGCATCGGCGTCTCCTACCCGATCACCGACGGCTCGGTGCTGCACTTCAACTACGGGCACTTCTACCAGACCGCGCCCCTCGACCGGATGTTCGAGTTCGGCTACTTCCGGCCCGAGTACATCGTCGAGTGCCAGCAGGCCTACGACCAGGGGCTGTCGCTCGAGGGCTTGACCAACTGCCCCGAGGGTGGCACCCGCGCGCCCTCGGCCAGCGGCGACCCGGAGCGCGTGGTGGCGCTCTCGCTCGACGACCTGAAGCCGGAGAAGACGATCTCGTTCGAAGTCGGCATCGCGCAGCAGTTCGGCGACCTCGCCGTGCTCGACGTGACGGGGTTCTACAAAGACGTCTTCGACCAGGTGCTCCCGCGCGCCAACCTCTTCGACCGCCGGGTGACGCTGCCCTCGGGCAACTTCGTGAGCAACTTCTCCGGGGACTACGGCGACGCGCGCGGCTTCGAGGTGAACCTCCGCACCCTCTTCAGCCGCCACGTCACGTTCGACTTCAACTACAGCTTCTCGCGTGCCGTCCAGGGCCGCGCCACGCCGGGCCGCGTCGACTTCGACTCGACCGGCACGCCGACCTTCTTCTACAACGACGAGGCCAGCCAGCGCCTTGCCACCGAGCAGACCTTCAGCCGCCCGCACATCTTCCGGGCGAACCTCTTCCTGCGCTACCCCGAGGGCGGCGGACGCTGGTTCGACCGGGCGCTCGGCGGGACCAGCCTCAGCGCGCTCGGGCGCTACGTCAGCGGGCGTGCCTTCACCTACCTCGAACCTCTGGACCCGGCAGACACGGTCGACAACCAGCGCCTCCCGGCGAGTTCTCAGATCGACCTGCGGGTCGAGCGGCAGTTCACCGTCGGCACCCACGCGCTCGCGGTCTACTCCAACGTCACGAACCTCTTCAACACGCGCAACCTCCGCTCCTTCGGCAACTACTTCGGGGCCAACGAGGCGGCGGTCGTAGACTTCGTCGAGAACGACACGGTCACGCAGGACTTCATCGGCTACGACATCAGCGCCGTCACCTACTTCCCCCCGCGCCGGGTGGTCTTCGGCGTCCGCTACGACTTCCGATGAGTGTGCCTCGCGTAATAAACAGAGGGCGTCTCCATCGTTCTGCCTCCGCAGGGGCGGGGTGCGCTGAGGATCGGGAGAGGATAGAGGATGGAGAATGGAGAACGGCCCGCTATCCTCGATCCTCCACCCTCCACCTTCTCGCTCTGCTGCTCGTCCTCACCGCACTCCCCGCCGCCGCCCAGCTCCGCGAGGCCGACGTCCGCGTCCACGACCGAGGCGAGCTCTGGGAGACGGTCAAGGACGACGGCACACTCGGCGCGCGCGAGCCGCTCAACCCGTTTGAGTTCTTCCCAAGCATGGACTGGCCGGGCGGGCCAGACGCGCTGGCCTCAAAGGATGAGCAGCGCTCCTACCATGCCGGGGCCGGGCTCTGGATCGGCGGTCTGGGCGCGAACGGGGCCGTCTTCTTCGACGAACTCGGCCCGTTTGCGACGGTCGAGGTCGATGAGGTCCTGCCGATGGCGGAGACCGAAAACTTCGTCGAGGCCGACGGCTACGACCCGGGCGAAGCCGAGGAGACGATCGTTGCGGAGTTCACGACGACCTCGGGGCTCCGCGTCCGCCGCACGAGCCGGACGTGGAGCTTTCGCGGGCTCAACACCTTCGTCCTCCTCGACTACGCCGTGACGAACGAGACGGGCGGTCCGCTCGCGGGCGTCTTCGTCGGCCTGCCCTCGCTGCTACGGCCGAGTTACCAGGACATCAACGTCCACAACGGCTGGGGTGACGACGGCAACCGCACCGACGAGCTCGTCGCCTACGACGCCGACCGGGCACTCGTCTACGCCTACGACGACACCCCCAACTTCGACCTGCCGGGCGACGTGGGCAACTACTGGCCCGACCGCGACGAGCTGCGGACGACCGGCTACGCCGGCATCGCCCTGCTCGACGCGCCGCCGGGCAGCGGCGGCGAAGCGCAGCCCGCGACCGTCTTCTGGGCGCAGACGCTCGGCAACGGGCCGCGCCTCACGACGGCCAGCACCTCGTCCGCCGCGCTCTACGCGATCCTGACAGGGACAGACACCTCGCTCCAAGCCGAGGACGAGGAGCGCCTGACGCCGCTGATCCTCCTCGGGTGCGGACCCTACGACCTCGGCCCGGGCGAGGCTGTCCGCCTCGCATTTGCCGAAGCCGTCAACGGGCTGCCGTTGGAGGTAGCGCGCGAAGGACTGGACGCGCAGAACGACCTGGACGCCGGGCTCGACTCGCTCCAAGCCAGCATCGACCGGGCCGCTGTGCTCTACGAAGCGGGCTACCGCGTCGCAGCCGTGCCGCCGCCCGCTCCGCCCATCGAAATCGTCACCCTCCCCGGCGCAGTGCCGGAGGCGTCGGTCACCTGGCCGCCCATCGACGAGGTGTGGGTCAACCCGCTGTCCGATTCGCTCATCACCGGCTACAACGTCTACCGCAGTGACCTCGGGTTCATCGGTCCATTCGAGAAGCTCACGCGTCGGCCGATCCGCGTCGGCAACGAGAATGACATCGACCGCTTCTTCAACCTCCGCCTGGGCCGCTGGCAGTTCACCGACAACGACGTAGGGCTGGGCTTCAGCTACACCTACGCCGTCACGGCGGTCGACGGCGACGGCAACGAAAGCTGGTTGACCAACCGCAACCTCGACCCGGTAACCGTCGAGCGCAGCGCGGCAGAGACGGCGATGGACGTGCAGGTCTTCCCGAACCCGTTCCGGGGACGCTCCTTTCCCACCTCGGATGCGGCGAACCTCATCATCTTCAACAAGCTCCCGGCGCGCGCCACGATCCGCATCTACACGGCCAGCGGCGAGCTGATCCGCACCCTCGAGCACGACGACCCGAACAGCGGGCAGGAAGCGTGGGACCAACTCACCGACGCCCGCCAGCGCACGGCCCCCGGCATCTACTTCTGGACCGTGCAGTCCGAGGTCGGGACGGCGCGGGGCACGCTGGTCATCATTAAATGAGGAGGTGGTGATGGTGTCACGTACTGCTCGCTGCGCCCGTCTCGCCTCCGTAGGCCGGAAGATGGAGGATGGAAAATGGAGGACGGATAGCCTTTCGCTCCCCTCCATCCTCTATTCTCTACTCTCCATCCTGCTCCTCCTCTCTGCACTCCCAGTCCAGGCTCAGATCGACCAGGGCTTCGAGTTCGAGAAGTCCGGCTCGGCGGGGTTTCAGTTTCTGAAGATTGCCCTCGGGGCGCGCGAGAGCGCCCTCGGCGAGGCGGCGGCGGCGATGACGAACGACGCCAACGCCGTCTTCTGGAACGTCGGCGCGCTCCCGCTCATCGGCGAGCGGCAGGTGGCGTTCACCCACAACGAGTGGATCGTGGACAGCTCGCTCGACGCGCTCGTGGTGGCGGCACCGGTCGGGCCGTACGCTGTCGGCCTGAGCCTCGTCCGCTTCGGGATCGAACCGTTCGAGGAGACGACCGTGCTGGAGCCGGACGGGACCGGGCGCATGGTGGAGGCGGGCGACGTGATGATCGGCCTCGCTGGCGCGCGCCGCTTCACCGACCGCCTCACGATCGGCGTGCAGGCCAAGTACGTCATCGAGATGCTCGACAACGACCGCTTCCAGAACGTGCTCTTCGACGTCGGGGCGCTCTACTACACCGGCTTCCGGCAGCTCCGCCTCGCGTTCACCCTCCAGCACTTCGGGCCAGACACCGAGGGTCTGGAGCAGAGTTTCCGCACGCCGCTCCTCTTCCGTGTCGCCGCTGCCGACGACCTCGTCCGCTTCGACCAGGTCCGCGTCTCCGGAGCCGTCGAACTCGTCCACCCGACGGACAACGAGGAGTGGGTCAACGGCGGGGTCGAGGCCGTGCTGCTAGACGTGCTCGCGCTGCGCGCCGGGTACCGGGTGAGCGTGGACGAAGGCGCGTGGTCGGTCGGTGCTGGCGTCGTGCCGCCCCGGGTCGAAGGCGTCGGCGTGCGGGCCGACTACGCGTACGTCGGCTTCGGCGACCTCCTCGGCGCGACGCACCGCTTCACGGTGAGCCTCGGCCTGTGAGCGGCTGGGGGACCATAGCGCAGCGCGCCGGCTGGGTGCTCCTCGCCCTCGTCACGGTCGCGTTCCTCGTCTGGACGCCGGAGCGCGCCGCGCCCGGTGACGGCCGAACGCACATCCGCTACTGGTACATCGTCGGCGCGCAGGACGACGTGCCGTACCACGCCCGCCGCTTCAACGAGGTCCAGGACTCCATCGTTGTCCACGCCACGCCGATCCCGTGGAACGAGCACGAGCGCAAAATCCTCACCGCCGTCCTCTCGGGCGACCCGCCGGACGTGGTGAGCCAGTTCGTGCCCGTCGTCAAGTGGGCCTCGCGCCTCGCCCTCGAACCGCTCGACCGGCACATCGAGGCGAGCGATCTGGATACGACTGCCTTCTTCCCCGCGCTCTGGAGCGAGATGGGCTGGCAGGGCCAGACCTACGCCCTTCCCATCAACTCGACCTCGTACGCGCTCTTCTACAACAAGGCGCTCTTCCGCGACGCGGGCCTCGACGCCGGGCAGCCGCCCACGACGTGGGACGAGGTCATCGCCGCTGCTGAGCGACTGACATCGCGCGGGCCGGACGGACGGCTGACCCGCGTCGGGTTCGTTCCCGACTACGGCAACCTCCCGACGACCCAGCTCATGGCGTGGCAGCAGGACGCCCAGTTCCTCAGCGAGGACGGACGCACGGTCCGGCTCGACACGCCCGCGATGCGGCAGGCGCTCCGGTGGATCGCCGACTTCTACGCGGCCTACGGCGTGGACAACCTCAAGGCGTTCACCTCCGGCCTCGGCAGCGCCGACCAGCACGGCTTCCTCTCCGGCCGGATCGGGATGGCGGTGCTCGACCTGAGCTACCTCGACCAACTCGCCCGCTACGCGCCCGGCGTCGCGTACGGCGTGGCCCCGATCCCGACGTTCCCCGGTCGGCCGACTGCCTCGTCGGCTGGGAGCTGGTGGCTGGCCGTTCCGCGCGGGGCGCGCCACCCCGAGGCTGCGTTCGCCTTCATGCGCTTCGCCGTCCAGAAGCACGTCCAGCTCGAGGAGGTCGCCGCGACGGATGAGGACCTGTTCCCGGCCAACCGCCACGCCGCGACCGACCCGCGTTTCCTGACGAGCCCCGAGATGGAGGTCTTCGCCGAGCAGATGACCGTCGCCTACTCGCCGACGGTCGTGCCGCTGGCGCACGACGTGTTCTGGCGCGAGTTCTTCGGCGCGCAGGAGCGGGTGATCTACGGGCTGCAGGCACCGGGCGAGGCGCTCCGGCAGGCCGAGGCCGTCGTGCAGGACGCCCTCGACCGGGCCGTGTCCTACGACCAGTACGTCCGGGCGAACGTGGACCGCGACGGGGAGGGCTGAGCGATGCAAGCCGTCCAGACCGATGCGATCCGCGAGATGACGCCGCCGCCAGGGCCGGCCCCGCTGCCACCCCCGCCGGACGAGCGGCGGGCGCGCCGCTTCCGGGACCGGCTGGGGACGAACCGGGGGCGCGAGGCCGCCGCGGGCTACCTGTTCCTCTCGCCGTGGCTGGTCGGCTTCTTCGTCTTCGGGCTCTACCCGATGGTGATGTCGCTCTACTACAGCCTGTGCCGCTTCGACGTGCTCCGCGTCCCGCAGTTCATCGGGCTGGAGAACTACGCGACGCTGCTCGGGGCCGACCCGTACTTCGGGATTTCGGTCTGGAACACGCTCGTCTACACCGTACTCCGGGTGCCGTTTGCGATCACGGGGTCGCTGCTGCTCGCGGTGCTCGTCAACCAGAGCGTGCGCGGGG
Organism: Bacteroidota bacterium; assembly: GCA_038746285.1. Lineage (NCBI taxonomy): Bacteria > Pseudomonadati > Bacteroidota > Bacteroidota bacterium. Next base: position 73,797 of record JBCDKT010000006.1, on the reverse strand, counting down.
TCAAGTGGTTCCGCACGGCCTACTTCTTACCGTCGATCATCACGGGCGTTGTGCTCTCCGTGATCTGGCTGTGGCTCTTCAACCCGTCGGTGGGCCTCGTGAACGAGGTGCTTGGGTGGGTTGGGCTGGAGGGGCCGCTGTGGCTGCAAAGCCCGGACTGGTCGAAGCCCGCGCTCGTGCTGATGGGGCTGTGGTCGGTTGGCGGAGCGCGGATGATCGTCTTCCTCGCCGCGCTCCAGGGCATCCCGGACCACCTCTACGAGGCGGTCGAGATCGACGGCGGCGGGGCGTGGGCCAAGTTCCGGCACGTCACGCTCCCGATGCTCTCGCCTGTCATCTTCCTGTGGACGGTACTCGAAGTCATCTTCTCGTTCCAGGTCTTCACCGAGGCCTACGTGATGACGCAGGGCGGCCCGCTCAACTCGACGCTCTTTTACAACCTGTACCTCTACTACAAAGCCTTCGACGACTTCGAGATGGGCTACGCCTCGGCGATGGCGTGGATTCTCCTCGTCATCACCCTTGCCGTGACGGTCGTGCAGTTCCGCCTCGGCAAGCGGTGGGTCCACTACGAAGGCGGAGTCTAGGAGTCAGCCATTCGTCCTCTACCACCTGGTGATGCTCATGCGAAACCTTCTGCTTTGTGCCTTCTGCCTACTGCTCGCCGCGTGCGACGCTACCACCGATTCTGCCGAGACCCACACGACACCGCAGGCGCAGCGCGCCACCGGGCTGCTGGGGGGCGTGACCGTCGAGCCTGCGCCGGCGTGGACCGACCTCTTCGACACGACGAGCGGCTGGACCGGGGCCGACGGCATCTACTCTATTCCCGTCAACGGCGTCGAGGTACCGGGCACGGCAAGCGCGACCCAGACGATCTTTCTCTTCAACGACACGGCTATCGGCGACGTGCTCCCCGACGGCCGACGGGCACCCGGCTCGACGCTCGTCAACAACACGGTTGCCCTGCTCGGTGGCGGGGCACCCGATCCCAGCGACATCGAGTTTTTCTGGCCCGGCGGACGCGACACCCCCCGCGCCGCCGTCGTCCCGGACACGCCGGACGCTGAGCCGGGCGACTGGTACTGGAACGCCGACGGCATCGTGATCGGCAACACGCTGTGGGCCTACTACCTCCGCGTGGCGCGCGCGGAGGACATACTCTTCCCGTTCGAGTTGGTCGGGGCAAACCTCGCCCGGACTTCGCTGGCCGGCGGCATGCCGGGGCCGGTCGAGCAGTTCGACACGCCGCTCTTCCGGCCCGCCGAGGGCAACCGGGGCAACCTGGCCTTCGGCGGGGCCATCCTCCCGAATCTCGCCGAGGCCGGGGTACCCAACCCCGACGGCTTCCTCTACGTCTACGGAGTCCGCAACGACTCCCTGGTCAAGAAGCTTCTCGTCGCCCGCGTACGCCCACAGCACATCGCCGACTTCGAGCGCTACCGCTACTGGGATGGAGCAGCCTGGGTGGCCGACCTCGACGCGGCGGTGCCGGTCACGAACCGGGTCTCGAACGAACTGAGCGTGACCCCGCTCGCCAACGGGAAGTACCTCCTCGTCTTCCAGCGCGACGCGATCTCATCGGTCACGGCGGCACGCGTCGGCGACAGCCCGGTGGGACCGTGGGGGCCGATACGCGACATCTACTCGTGCCCCGAAGTGAATCAGGACTCGGACTACTACTGCTACAACGCGAAGGCGCACCCGCACCTCTCCGAGCCGGGGACGCTGCTGATCTCGTACAACGTCAACACCTTCGACTTCTTCGGCGACTTCTTCTCGGACGCCGACCTCTACCGTCCGCGCTTCATCCGGCTGCGAGGGCTACCACAATGACTGGAAGATGGAGAATAGAGATTGGAGGATGGCAAAGGCAGACCAGAGCATTCCATCCTCCATCTTCGATCCTCCATCCTCGCTAGATCGAGCGGGACGCTCTCTGAACCAGCATCAACACTTGGTACCGACTCGGCCCATAGGACTGCGCAGGGCCCTCGGCTACGGCGCCCTCGTCGCCGTGGCGTTCGTGCTGCTCTTGCCGTTCGCGTGGATGGTCTCGACCTCGCTCAAGGGCAACGAGGCCATCTTCGCCGTCCCGCCTGTGTGGATCCCGGAGACGCTCCGGTGGGACAACTACGCCGAGGTCTTCGAGCGGATGCCGTTCCTGCTCTACCTCCGCAACACGACCGTCATCACGGTCTTCACGATCGTCGGGACGGTCGGGTCGAGCGCGCTGGTGGCCTACGCGTTCGCGTGCCTCCGCTGGCCGGGACGGGACCTGCTCTTCCTGTTCGTCGTGGCGACGATGATGCTGCCCCTGCAGGTCATCATGATCCCGCTCTTTGTGCTCTTCAAAGAGTTCGGGTGGCTGAACACCTACAAGCCGCTCATCGTCCCCGCCTTCCTCGGTGGGGGGGCGTTCAACATCTTCCTGATGCGGCAGTTCTTCCTCACACTCCCGACCGAGCTGTTCGACGCCGCGCGGATCGACGGGGCGAGCGAGTGGACCATCTTCTGGCGGATCGCGCTGCCGCTGGCCCGGCCTGCGCTCGTGACGGTCGCGCTCCTGACGTTCATGTTCGCGTGGAACGACTTCCTCGGGCCGCTGATCTACCTCTCGGACCAGGCGAAGAACACGCTCGCGCTCGGCCTCGCGCTCTTCACCGGGCAGCACCAGACCGACTGGGGCGTGCTGATGGCGGCGTCGATCCTGATGATGGTGCCGGTCATCGCGCTGTTCTTCTTCTTCCAGCGCTACTTCATCAAAGGCTTCACCATGAGCGGACTGAAGGGATGAGACGGCGTTGTTGCTCATATCGCTCTGCACTCCTCGGCACAAGATGGAGGATGGAAGATGGAGGATGGAACGCATCGGTCCACCGCCCGCCATTCTCTATCCTCTATCCTCTACTATCTCTGCTCCTACTTGCCGCGCCCGCCGTAGCGCAGGAGTTGGCCCAGGCACCTATCGCCGCCGATGGCACCATCCCCGTCTGGCTCACCGCTGGGCCGTTCGAGCAACCCACGACCGGTTTCGGGATGCCCGCGGACGAAGACGTGATCGGCGAGGCCGACGCGCAGCCGGCCGAGGGCGACGCCGAGGCGAGTCCGTGGGCGGCGGGCGAGGCGGTGACGTGGCGCCCCGTCGCGCCGAACAGCGCGGGGTTGGTCGACTTCCACGCGGCGTTCGCCGACGTGCCGCCGGGCGACGGGCCGGAGAAAATCTGGTGGGCGAAGGCGGGCTATGCCTTCACGACGGTCCAGAGCGAGACCGAGCAGGACGCCCTCCTCCTGATGGGCAGCAACAGTCGCCTGAAAGTGGTGCTCAACGGCGAGACTGTCCAGACCGTCGACCGCGCCCGCAACGCCGTCGCCGACGAAGACACGGTGCGCGTGCGGCTACGGGCCGGGGCGAACCGGCTGCTCGTCAAGGTCGGGCAGTCGCACCACAACGAGGGCGTGCAGTTCTTCGTGCCGCTGGACTGGGACTGGGGTTTCTACGCCCGACTCGTCGGGGCGGAAGGCGTGCAGGCCGAGGTGAGACTGAGTGGTGACGAGCCGGGCGTTTCGCTTGTCTCGTCCATCTTCTTCCGGGAGGCGGAGGGCGGGCTACGGCAGCGCTTCGACCTGAGCATCACCCGTCGCACGGTCGGTCCGGCGGACGGTGAGGCCCGGCTGACGGTAGGCAGCGAAACCACCACCGTGCCCGTCGGTGCTGCCCCCTTTGGTGTCAGTCGGCTGGCGCTGTGGGGACCACCGGTCGAGAGGCCGACGCCCGCCCGTCTGGAGGTCTGGCTCGGCGAAGAATCGCCTGTCACGCGGGAGGTGACGCTGGAGCCGCAGCCGCGGGTCGAGTTGCACCTGATGCTGAACTCGCACACCGATGTCGGCTACACCCACCCGCAGCCGACGGTGGCCGAGAAGCACGCGCTCCTGCTCGACGCCGTCATCGAAAAAGCCGAGGCCGAGCCGGACTTCCGGTGGACCGTCGAGACCGTGTGGCAACTGGAGCGGTTCGTCGAGGCGCGCTCGGCCGAGCAGGTAGAGCGGCTGATGGCCCTCGTCCGCGCCGGGCGGATCGCCGTCTCGCCGACCTACGCCAACCCGTTCACCGGCTGGGTGAGCGAGGAGGAGCTGCTCCGCTCGTTCGCGCTCGGGCAGGCGTACGCCGACCGCTACGGCTTCGAGGTCAGCGCGATGCTCTCGAACGACGTGCCCGGGTTCTCGTGGAGGCTCCCTGGTGTGCTCCGCGAGGCGGGCCTCGACTTCTTCGTCACGGGCATCAACGAGGTCTTCAGCGGCTACGCCTTCCAGCAGTCGCTTCCCAAAGCCTTCCGCTGGGAGGGGGCCGACGGGGCGAGTGTCGTGACCTACCGGACCGAGGCCTACAACGAGGGGCAGACCGTCGGTCTCGTCAAGGGCGTTGGGGCGGTGGAAGACAGGATGCGCGAGCGGCTCGCACGGCTCCGGGCGCAGGGCAACGACCACCCGGTCGTCCTCCTCAACACCACCTTCGGCGACAACGGCGGCATCCCGAGCGCCGAACTCAAAACGGCGCGGGCGTGGAACAGGCAGTACGCCTACCCCCGCATCGTCGTCAGCACGCTCGACCGCTTCGCCGAGGCGTTCACCGCCTGCTGCACCGCCGATCTGCCGACCGTCCGGGGCGACTGGACCTCGGACTGGGACATGCTCTACCAGGGCGAACTCGCCCGCGTCGTCCGGCAGCGCGAGGCGCAGCACCGGCTGCCCGTCGCCGAGGCCATGTCTACGGCGGCGTGGCTCTCGGACGGCCGGGCACCGCTGCAACCGATGGTGGACGAGGCCTACCACCACCTCTTGCAATACAGCGCCCACGGCAGCGGGCTAGAGCTTGGCTACGGCGGCCCCGACGAGAACGCGATCACGATGGCCTACCGCGAGGACTACGTGCAGAGCGCCGTCCTCGCCACCGAGGCTACGCTGCAACGCGCCACCCGGCGGCTCCTCCAGCCGATGGAGTCGTTCGAGACCGAGGCCGTGTTCGTCTTCAACGGGATGGGTGCCCGGCGCGACGTGCCGGTCGAGGTCGAGTTTGCGCACGACGCGGCGCGCTACCGGGTCGTGGACCCTGCGACGGGCGAAGAGCTTCCGAGCGTCGCCGACGGCTACGACCTCCGCTTCGTCGCCCGCGACCTACCGCCGGTCGGGTACAAAAAGATCCGGCTCGAAGCGCGGGGCGAAGCACCGCCGACCGATTTGCAGGCCGGGCCGAACGTGATCGAGAACGCGCACTACCGCCTCGCGGTCGATCCCGCGACGGGAGCGCTGGCGAGCGTGGTCGGCAAGCAGACGGGCACCGAGCTCGTCCGCCCCGGTGCGGCGCTGCCGTTCGGGTTGCCAGTGCGGGCGGTCCTCGGCGACCCGGCGGGGTTCGCGCCGCTGCCGGCGGACGGGGTGACGGTCGAGGTGATCGACGAGCGCCCGGCGCGGCTCCGACTCGCGGTGGACTTCGGCGGTGGCGTCGTGCCGGGCGTGACGTACACGCTGTGGGAGGATCTGGCCCGCGTCGAGGTCGAGGCGGCAGTCGACCTGGAAGCGCTCACGCCGGTCGGGGTGACGGAGGAGTACGGTCTCGCCTTCCCGTTTGCGCTCGGCGGTCCGGCGGCGCACCCTTCGGCAGGCTCAGGGCAGGCTCTCGGCGTGCTCGGCGGGTTCGCCGAGGCCGGGAGGGACCGCTTCGAAGCGATCACGCACGACGTGTATTCGCTCCGCCAGAGCCTCGCCCTCGCCGACCCCGAGCGGACCGTGAGCTGGGCCGCCGCCGACAGCCGCGTCATCCGGCTGCGCGAGATCGCGGGCGAGGACGTGCCGACCGTCGTGGCGGTGCTCGCGAGCCACTTCCCGCCCGCGTGGAACCGGAACGAGGCGAACGAAGGCGTGTGGCCGCTCCGGTTCGCCTTCACCCATCAGCCGGGCCGCTTCGACGCGGCGTTCACCGATGGCTTCGGGCGCTCGTTCGCCCAGCCCGCCGTCGTCTACCCGACGTGGCTGACCGCCGTGGACCCGGTCCGTTCGTTCCTGACCCTCGACGGTGATCCCGTCCACCTGCTCGCCTTCCAGCCGGACGCCGACGGCGTGCGCGTCCGGCTGAGAAACCCTCGGCCCGATGCCGACGCGGCGGTCCGGGTGAGCCTGCCCGGCCGCGCTGCTACGTCGGCTGCGCGCGTCACCTTCCTCGGCGACGAGGTCGCGCCCGTGCCGGTCGAGGGCGGCGCGGCTACGGTCCGCCTCGGGCCAAACGAACGCGTCACGCTACGCCTCCGCCTCGCCGAGGCTCGCGCTGCCCTTCCTTCTCCGACTCAACAAACCACGAGGTAATCCTATGACCCATGCTACCCTGCACCCCCGTCGCAGCCTGGCGCTCGTGCTCGGCTTCTGCCTGCTGCTGCCGCTCGCCATCGCCGCGTGCGAGATCGTCGAGGTCATCCAGCCGTCCGAGGCCGACCAGGGCGAGGTCATCGCGGTGACCGTCACGATTCGGAAGACCTTCGAGGACCAGATGAACCGGTTCGAGGGGGTCGTCTCCGTGCTCGTACCCGAAGACTGGTCGTTCGTCTCCGGCGAGTACGACGGCGACGCAGGCGCGGGCGACATGCTGGAAGACCTGGGATGGGCCGACTCCACCGAGCGGGTGCTCCCCGCGCCGGACGGGATGAAGTGGATCGGCACGATCTCCGACGAGGCGTACTTCGCCGAGGCGGATGACTTCTACGACGCCATCCTCCGGCTCCAGGTCGGGCAGGAGACTGGCACCTTCGACCTTGGCTACTTCACGACGACGACAGCCTTCAAAGTAGACGACATCGACCTGGACCCGGCTGATGGCGGTGTCTCGGCCGACACTGCGCTGAACCAGCCGATCACGGTCAACACCTTCGTCTCGACCGAGGACGGCGCGCAGCCCGGGGCGGTGGCGCTCGGTCAGAACTACCCCAACCCGTTCGCTGCGTCCACGTCGATCCGCTACACGCTGGAGCGTGCCGCCGAGGTGCGGCTGACGGTCTTCGACCTCGCCGGCCGCGAAGTGGCTATCGTCGCTGAAGGGACCCGGCCGGCGGGTGAGCACACGTCAGTCTTCGACGCAGCGGAGCTACCGAGCGGGGCCTACCTCTACCGCCTCGAAGCGGACGGCGAGATGGTCGAGACCCGGCGGATGACGATAGTGCGATGAAGGTTTTCCCGTAGGGGCGCGGCGGTGCCACGCCCGACAGCTGCGTCTCCGGCCAGGGCGCAGCACCGCTCGCCCCTCCGGGTCTTTTGCTCACACGCCCACCCACACCCGACCCATGCCTCTTCGCTCGCTCCGCGTCGCCGCCGTGCGCGACCTCGGCCCGCAGTTCACCGTCAACCCGTACCGGATGACCGGGCAGGACGGTGCGTATTCGATCCCGCTCGGCGGTCCCGGACCGCAGGAGGCCGCGCGCGTGTTCTGGTACTTCGGCGACACGCTCATCGGCGAGCGCCCGCCGGGGAGCCTGCGCGACGTGTTCACGCGCCTCGCCGAGATCGGGCGGCCGCAGGGCCACGCCCCGTTCGAGCGCCTGCCGACGAACACCGGCCTCGTCCTCCCGGCGCAGTCCGGGCGCGGCGGCCTCGCCGGCTTCCAGCACATCGTGGACGGAGACGGGGAGATCCGGCAACTCGTCCCGCCGGGGCCGGGCGACCGCGACGAGTGGGACCGCATGTGGTGCATGCACGGCGTTGCGCTCGGCGAGGCAGTCTACCTCTTCTACATGCACATCCGCATGCTGGAGGACAAAGGCGGGCCGTTCGACCTCGGGTTCGAGATCATCGGGTGCGGGCTGGCGAAAGGGACCGTGGACGAATGGCAGTTCGAGCGGCTGAGTCAGGGCGGGAACGACATGTGGTGGCCGTACCCGCAGCCGCAGTTCGCCTCCGCCGTCCTGCAGGCCGACGGGTGGCTCTATCTCTACGGCGTCACCGGCTACGAGGACGGCGCGCAGCGCGTCTACCTCGCCCGCGTCCGCCCCGACGCCGTCGAGGACCTCGGCTGCTACGAATACCTCAGCGGTCCCGACCCGGCGTGGAGTGCTGACATCGCCGATGCGGTCTCCATATTCGAGGGGCCGCCGAACGAGCTGTCGGTCTCGTGGAACGACTACCTCGGCTGCTACCTCTCGGTCCACTCGATGAACACCGACGGGCAGCAGGTCGGGCGGACGGCCCCGCAGCCGTGGGGACCGTGGAGCGAGCCGACGGTGCTGTGGACCGTTGAGGCGACGCCGGACAAGAAATACCCGGTCGCAGCCTACGCCGGGAAGGAGCACCCGTCGCTCTCGGAAGACGGCGGGCGGGTGATCTACTTCACCTACATCGAAGCCGAAGAATACTTCCCCCACCTGATCGAGGTCACGCTCGGCTGACGCCTCGCTCGAGAAAGGGCGAAGGGGAGAAAGGGCGACCACGTCCCCTTCGCCCTCTCGCCCCTCCGCCCTCTCGCCCTTTCCCCATTCCCCACCGTGATCCCTACCGTCGACGATCTCCGAAGCGCCCCGATGACGAAGCGATACGGCGACCTCTTCGCCGCGCCGGGGCTGACCAACTTCCTCGGCTGCGTGCAGACAGCCCTCGACCTGACCGGGATCCACAGCCTCAACTTCCCGCCCTTTGGCACGGCGGACATCAACACGGCGAACCTGTACCTCGACCCCGGATCAGGTCCGGGGCAGGCTCTGCGGCTGTTCAACGCGTTCGGCGCACCGGTGACGTTCCACTGGTGGCCGGACCGGGTCGTCCGCACCGCCGAGCACGACGGGCTGAAGCTGACCTCGACGACGGCGCTCGCGCTCGGTCGGCCGGCGGCGGTGATGACGCTGGAGGTCGAGAACCGGAGCGGGTCCGAGCGCGCGGTGGAAGTCCGGCTCGGGGTGCAGGGGAGCGTGACGCAGGCGCGGCGGCCGTGGAACGCGCCGCTCCCGCCGCACGAGACCGGCCACGCCGTCTCGCTCGACGAGAGTCGAGGTGCCGTCCGTTTTCGGGCGACCGGGAGCGAAGCGGTGCAGCTTCAGGGGATGGCACCCAAGCCCGATGGGTTGCGGCCCGTCGCCCTCGCGCAGACGCTCCGCCTCGCCCCCGGCGAGACCGGGCGGATCGACTACGTCCACGCCATCGGGGCCACCGACGCCGAAGCAGAGGCGACCTACGACGCGCTCATCCGCGACGTGCCGGGAGAGCTGGAGCGCGTGCGCGCCGACTGGAACGCTGAACTGCGGGCCGTCTTCACGCCGGGCAACGACCGCTACTCGGGCCACCTCCCCGAACTGCACACCACCGACGACGCGATGGCCAAGCTCTACGCGATGGGTGCGCTCGGGGTGGTCTACTTCAAGCGCGACTCGCCGCACTCCGTCCACGGGCGCGCCTACGACACCCTCATGCCGCGCTACTGGCAGTCGGTGACGTTCCTGTGGGACTACTTCCTCTCCTCGCCCGTCCACGCCCAGCTCGACCCGGCCGTGATGCGCGGCTACCTCGACCGCTGGATGCACCTCGACGTGCACGAGCACTTCGGGACGGAATATCTGACCGGGCAGGGCGTCGGCAACTGGTACGCCGTCAACGACTTTGCGATGGTCTCGATGGCGAGCACCTACGTCCGCTGGACCGGCGACCACGACTGGCTGACGGGTACGGTCGAGGGGAGCGACGAGCGGATCGTCGACGCGCTCCGGCGCTACGCCACCAACTGGCGGCGCTTCAAAACGGACAGCGGGCTGGCCGACTACGGCGGGCTGAACAACCTCCTGGAGTGCGTCCACACCTACCTGCACGAGGTCGCCAGCCTCAACGCGGCCAACGTGTTCAACCTCCGCGAGGTCGGGCGGCTGCTCGCCCACGTCGGCGAGCCGGACGACGGTGCGTTGGAGGCCGAGGCGCAGCAGATCCTCCGCGATCTCGACGCGCTGTACGTCGACGGTAAGGGCTACTGGCGGGCGCGCTTCCCCGACGGCTCCGAGCGCGAGGTCCGCCACGGCTACGATCTCCTCACCGTCCTCAACACCATCCCCGACGACCTGACCGACCGGCGAAAGACCGAGATGGTCGCCTTCTTCCGGCGCGAACTCCAGACGCCGACCTGGATGCATGCCCTCTCGCCCGGCGACGACGACGCCTTCCGCGACGTGCGCCCGGATCACCAGTGGAACGGGGCCTACCCGGCGTGGCCGCCTGAGACCGCGCGCGGCCTTTTCCGCATCGGCCAGGCCGACCTCGCGGTCGAGTGGCTGCGCGGCCTTGCCCGGAGTGCCAACCAGGGACCGTTCGGGCAGGCCCACTTCGCCGAAGCCCTCTGGCCGACCACCGACGGCGCGGCCACGAAGGCACCGCCCGACGAGCCGTACATCAACGACTGGACGTGCTCCTCGAACGGGAGCTACGTCAACGTCGTCATCGAGGGCCTCTTCGGCGTGCAGCCTGCGCTGTCGGGGCCGCTCACGGCACAGCCGCAGTTCGGCTCGTTCGACCCGAGGGCGGAGCTGCACAACGTCGAGCACCAGGGTACGCGCTACCACGTCACCCGCGAGGGCGCTCGTCCCGCATGATCCGCCCGGTCTTCCTCCTCACACTCATGGTTACCTCCGCCTTCGCGCAGCCCGCCTCGTTCGATGCCTTTCGCGCTGAGGCCGAGGCGGCAGGACAGGCCGAGCGCGCGGCGCTCGCCGAGGCGTTCTGGGAACGGCTCGGGCCGGCGCCGCTCGTCGAGGGCGACACGGCGGCCGTGTTTCTCTGGCGCGGCGAGGCCGAGGCGGTCGGGCTGCTCGGCGACATGAGCGGGTGGGCCGAGGCGCTGCCGCTCGAGCGCCTTGCCGGGACGGACCTGTGGTACCGCCGCGAGCGCGTCGAGCCGGAGGCGCGGCTGGAGTATCTCTTCATGGTGGACACCGACGCCGAGGGGTTCGGAGCAGAGCTGCTCGGCCAGCCGGACCCGCGCAACCCGCACCGCGTGCTGAGCGGGTTCGGGCCTTTCTCCGAACTCGTCATGCCGGGCTACGCCTACCCCGAGGTCTTCGCGCCCGTCCGCGACGGCACGCCCGGCTCGTCCGACGGACCCGACCGCCACACGCTGCCGCCGGGCGCGCTGCCGTACCCCCACGGGGTGCTGGTACACACGCCGCCCGGCTACGACGCCGAGGCGTCGGCGCGCTACCCGAGCGTCTACTTTCTGGACGGCCGGGACTACGTCGCCTTCGCGCACGCGCCTGCCGTGCTGGACTGGCTGACCGAGCGCGGTGAGACCGAGCCGGTCGTCGCCGTCTTCGTGGATCCTCCCAACCGGCACCGGCCCGAGTCCCCGAACCGGATGACCGAGTACGGGATGAACGACGCCTTCGTCGCCTTCCTCGCGGACGAGCTCGTGCCCTTCATAGACAGTCGGTACCGGACGCGACCAGCCGCCGACGCCCGGCTCATCGTCGGCGACTCCTACGGCGGGCTGGCCGCGACCTACGTCCCGTTCCGGCGCTCCGACGTGTTCGGGCTCGGACACAGCCAGTCCGGGTACCACTCGTTTCAGGGCGACCGGATGATCCGGCTCATCGCCTCCGCCCCGCCCGCGCCGGTCCGGCTCTACGTCGACGTGGGGACCTACGAGACCACCGTCGGAGTGGGCCTGCTGCCGGACGGCGAGCGCGACTTCACCGCTGCCAACCGGCGGCTGCGCGACGCGCTCACCAAGCGCGGTTACGACTTCGTGTATGCGGAGTACCCCGAGGGCCACACCTGGGGCAACTGGCGGGCGCACCTGATGGACGGCCTCCGCCGCTTCTTCCCCGCCGAGGCGGACTAGCCATGCGCTTCGGGATGGACTACGGCGGGACAAACGTCAAGGCCGGCGTCTTCACCGACGCTGGCAGGCCGGTCACCTTCGAGCAGACCCCGCTGCGGACGTTCATGCATGGTGATATGCTCGCCAACCTCGTCGCCCACGCACGGGCGATGGCCTCGGGCTGCGGGCTGGTCGCCGGAGGGCTTGCCGTCAAAGGACTCGTGGACGACGGGCGCGTGCTGGACGACATCGGCGAGGGGTCGCTGCTGGCCGGGCGCGACCTGCGCGGGGCGTTCGGCGATGCGCTCGGCGTTCCCTTTGCGGTCGAGAACGACGCCCGGGCCTATGCCTGGGGCGAGTGGCGCTTCGGGGCAGGGCAGGGAGCCACGGTGATGGCCTGCCTCACCCTCGGCACCGGCCTCGGCAGCGCGCTCGTCCGGCACGGGACGCCGTACAGCGGTACCGACGCCCTCGGCGGTATCCTCGGCGGCCACATCAGCATCGACCGCCACGGCCCGGTTTGCCCGTGCGGCCAGCGTGGGTGCCTCGAACTGTACGCCTCGGCGACGGCCCTCGCCGCTCGGGTCAGGGAGGCGCATCCGAGCTTCGGCCCCGGCGATCCGCTGCCGGCGTTCTTCGCCGCCGTGCGCTCCGGCAACGCAGCGTGCCGGCACACCCTCAGCGTCTACCTCGACGACCTCGCCCTCGGCGTCGTCAATGTCATCCATGCCTACGGGCCTGACCGGGTCGTGATCGGCGGCGGGGTGATGAACAGCGCCGACCTTATCCTTCCGGGCCTCACCGAGCGGGTCCACGCTCAGGCGTGGACCGTCCCGCGTGGCCGGGTCGAGCTTGCCGCCGCCGCGCTCGGCAACCGCGCCGCCGCCCTCGGCGCAGCCTTCCACCCTTCGCTTGCCTGACTGCTCATGTCCGACCCTGTAGACTTCCCCGCCCGCACCCTGCTGCCTGCCGACGCGACCACCTTCCCGCGTGGCCTCTTCGACCCGTTCCCAGCCTTCACGCCGTCCGAGGGCCGCATCGAGCAGGGGTACGACGTCCTCGCCGATCGGATTGCCGCCGCCGTGCCGACGGGCCTGCGGGTCCTCGCGCTCGATGGGTTCCACGGCGTGGACTGGGACACGCTCCGGGCACGCTTGGCCGAGGCGCTCGCCGTGCGCGGCCTCGACCCGGCGTGGTGGCCCACTGCCGACGCCCTCGCCGAGGCTGACGCGATCGCCGAGCGGCTGGCTCCCTTCCTCGGCGGGGAGGATCCCATCTTCGGGACCCACTTCCCGCTGGGGCCGGACGTGTTCTTCGACGCCGAGCGGCTGGCCGGGCTGCGCATCGAGGCCGCCGTGGCGCGCGGCCGGGCCGCTGGCGACCTGGCGATCGTCTACGGCGTCGGGGCCGGCCTCGTCGAACTCTGGGATGCGCTGTGGTACGCCGACATCCCGAAGGACGTGCTGCAGGCCCGTGCCCGCGACGAGGGCCTGACCAACCTCGGCACCGACGAGGCGCTCCCGTTCAACCTGTTCTACAAGCGGGCCTACTTCGCCGAGTGGCCCGCCCTCAACCGCCACAAGCGCCGCCTTCTCCCGGACCTCGACCTCTTCCTCGACCTCCAGGACGCCGCCGCACCGGCGGCGATGCCGGGCGACCCCTTCCGCGCTGCGCTCCGGGAGCTTTCCGAGACGCCGTTCCGCCCGCGCCCGTGGTTCTATCCCGGCCCCTGGGGCGGCCAGTTCATGCAGGACCACATGGGCCTCGACCCCGAGCAGCCCAACTTCGCGTGGTCGTTCGAGCTCATCACCCCAGAGAACGGGATCGTCCTCGAGACCGACGGCACCCGGCTCGAATGCTCGTTCGACTGCCTGATGTTTCAGGAGTACCGGCGCGTGCTCGGCGAGGCCGCCCAGCAGTTCCGGTACGAGTGGCCCCTCCGGCTCGACTACCTCGACACGGTCAGCGGCGGCAACCTCTCCGTCCAGTGCCACCCGCGCCCCGACTTCATCCGGCACCAGTTCGGCGAGACGTTCACGCAGGACGAGACCTACTACATCTCGGCTGCGCAGGAAGACGCCGTCGTCTACCTCGGGATGCATGAGGGTGCCGCCCCCGGTGCCTTCCGCGCCGCACTCGAGGCGTCGGCCGAGTCCGGCGAGCCGGTGGACTTCGAGCAGTACGTCCACAGCGTCCCGGCCCAGCCGCACGATCTCTTCCTGATCCCCAACGGCACGGTCCACTGCAGCGGGGTTGGCAACCTCGTCTTGGAAATCAGCGCGATGCCGTACATCTTCACCTTCAAGATTTACGACTACGTCCGGCGCGATTTGGAGGGCAACCTCCGACCGATCAACCTCGACCGCGCGTGGGAGAACCTGCGCTTCGAGCGGCGCACCGAGTGGGTCCGGGACAACCTCGTTCCGACGCCACGCACGCTGCGCGAGGGCGATGGGTGGACCGAGGAGGTGCTCATGGACCGCCCCGAGTTCTTCTACGACATCCACCGCCTCAACTTCGAGGACCGGGTGGAACTGAAGACGGACGGGCGGGCGCTGGCGGTCAACCTCGTGGAAGGCGAGGCGGTAGAGATCGCCGCGCAGAACGGACGGCGGCAGCCGCTGCGCTACATGGAGTCGGCCGTCGTCCCGGCGGCCGCTGCGCAGGTAGCATTTATCAACCGAGGCAACAGCCCGTGCCGGCTCGTACTCGTCTTCGTGCGCCCCGGCGTAGGAACGGAGCTACCACTCAACGATCCCATCGGCTAGCGCCGCGCCCTGCCAGCACCGGTGCCTTGCTCTGCGACGAAGCCCGCACCGATGCGCCTCAACAAGCAGAAGCCGTGGCAAGACAGTCGCTTGCGAAGGCTTCTCGTGGGCTCTACTGGATTCGAACCAGTGACCTCGTCGATGTCAACGACGCGCTCTAACCAACTGAGCTAAGAGCCCATCGCCGGACGCAGCAGGAAACCGCGAGCGCATCCGGCGCGGAAGGCCAAAATATACCGCCCCGTCCAGAGGGGAATCAACAGACAAGGCCGAGCCAGGCCCGATGCCGGCGTGAATCTTCAATGGACCGGCGAGAACGCAGGGTCGGGAACCTGGAGACGCTGTTACGAATCCGACACTAGACGGGTACCTTGTCCCGATCCATCTCAACACCGTGCGGAGAACGAACTCCGGTATATTTTCCGGTACAGCCCGTTCAGGCCGCTAATCCAGCAGTTTGTTCCACCTCTGCGCAATTTGACCCTGTTTCCCAGGGTTCACATCTCCGAGTGGCATATGCTTTGGTGCAGCGCGCTCGCAATCTGAATCAAGATGAGATAGAAAGCAGCCGATACACCTGGCGTACCCCGCCGGGTCTGACGCTGTAGATAGGCTAATGAATCTCTCCCTTCGTCCACGCTCCCTCGAACCTGAACGCCCGTCCGTGGCGATGCAGGAGGCTGCGCTCGAACGGGCGATGGAGGCGGCGCGCGACCCGCTCGGCTCGCTCGACCCGGAGCCGTGGACGTACTACAGGCTGGACGAGGAGACGGTCTCGGCCGTGGTGTGGCTCTACGCCCGCCTACTCGAAGAGGAGATGGGGCCGGAGGGCGCACGGGCCGCCTACGGGCAGTGGCGCGCTATACCCGGATGGGTCGTCGTCACCTGCGCGCGCATCGATGATGAGGCGAAGATGGAGCGCGCCGTGGAGGACTGCCTGACCTCGGTGCAGCGCGCCACGCTCTCGCTCTGGAGCGACAACGTCCCGAACAACTGGGTGACGGACATGATCACGGAGCACCCGGAGCTCTACGCCCTCGTCGGGGTCGACGCCGCGGAGGAGAAGGTGCTCGGCATCGTGTGGTTCGGCCACCCGGAGCAAGGGTAGAGGCAGAAAAGAAAGGAGAGAGTAGAGGTACGCTGCTCCTGCTCTTCTATCTTATCGCTCTCCTCTCTCGCCGCCCTCTTTCCTCCGAATGCGCCTCCACTACGAGCACCCCTGGGATGTCACTCCGAAGGAAGCCGTCGCCTTGCAGCGCGACCTCGCCGCGCTCGTCCGCTTTAAGCCGCTGGCTGAGGACATCGCGACCGCATGCGGCGTGGACGTGAGCGTGCGCGGCGACCGGGTGCGGGCCGCCCTCGTCGTGCTGCGGCTGGCCGACTTCGAGGTCATCGACCAGGCGACGTGGGAGGGACCGACGGCGTTTCCCTACGTGCCGGGCTTGCTCTCCTTCCGCGAGATGCCCGCCGTCCTCCCGGCGCTCGACACGCTAACCACCGAGCCGGACGTATTCGTCCTCGACGCGCACGGCTACGCGCACCCGCGCCGGTTCGGCCTGGCGTGCCACCTCGGGGTGCTGCTCGACAAGCCGGCCATCGGGGTGGCGAAGACGCGGCTCACGGGGCGCTACGACGAGCCGGGACCGACGAAAGGCGACCTCGCGCCGCTCACCGACAAGGGCGAGCCGATTGGAGCCGTCATTCGGACGCGGGAGAACGTCAAGCCGGTGTTCGTCTCGGTCGGCCACCGCGCCTCACTGCGGACAGCGGTTAAGTTGACGCTGCGCTGCGCCACGCGCTTCAAGCTCCCGATGCCGACGCACCTCGCCCACCGGCTGAGCAAGTACGGTGCGTTGTAGAGAACGGTCACTGGTAGCGATGCTCGAGGCCTATGGAATGTGGCGATGCCAGAAGTTTACGGAATGATTCTCTGTGGCTAGTGTGATTCGAGTCCCCAGACCACGTTCATCCAACTGCTCCCAAACAGTTTCTTCCCCTTGCATATCTCTCCATTGCTCATGAAAAGAACTAAAAGCGTCGTTCGTGAATCGTACAGTGAAGGTATGGTAGGTCTCACGCGACGCAATGTAGGAGTCGGAGTCAACGATTTCAAAATCAGGCGGCACATCGAAGTCTAGATGTACCTCCAACTGACGCTCGGCCCACCGTTCTGGACTGGGGTCTGGACCCAAGGAAACAGCCCACACGAGGATGACGGGCCAGGTTGCCCATATGAATATGGCGATAGGAGCAATTATTCCTATGCATCCTGCCAATACCTGTAACCAGCCTAATGCCGGACTGCATCTAAACGGCATTCTTAGAAACGGAGGCGCATTCGCACGTTGACGGTGCGTGGGGTGAGGCGCGTCGGGATGCGCTGCCAGATGCCGCGCGCATCGGCGACGTAGGAGTACGAGATCGTGTTCGTCATGTCGAACACGTTGAGCACCTCGCCGGTGAGCTCCAGCCGGACGGGGTTGCCGGACGGGGTGCGCTGGGCGAGCGTGGCCTCCTTCGTGATGCCGAGGTCGAGGCGGCGGTACTCGGGGAAGCGCTGCGAGTTGCGGAAGCCGGGGGCCTGAAGCTGCACGCCGCCGACGACCTCGCCGGGGGCGGGCGGCGTGAAGGGCGTGCCGGTCCCGAAGAGCGCGCGGAGGTGGGCCTTCCACGTCGTGCTGTTGGGGACGTAGTCCTGCACGAAGAGCGCGAAGTTGTGCCGCCGGTCGGTCGGGCGCGGCGTGGAGCCGCTCACGCCGGGCGTCGGCCGGAGGAACTCTTCGCTCGTCTTGAGGAAGCCGTAGTTGAGCCAGCTCTCCAGGCCGGGCACGAACTCGCCGCGGAGCTGGAGGTCGAACCCGAAGGCGTAACCGTCGGCGTCGTTCTCGCCCGAGTAGACCGTGCGGACGTTCTCCACGTCGTAGGTGATGAGGTTTGAGAGCGCCTTGTAGTACGCCTCGGCGCGGCCGTAGAAGCGGACCTTCGGGAAGAAGCGCTCCACGCCCCCGATGAACTGAATCGCGCGCTGGCTCCGGATGTCCCGGTTGAGTGTCCCCCGGATGATGTTGTTGCTGCCGACGGTCGTCGAGTCGAAGATCGGCTCGCCGCGCAGCTCGCGGTAGGTCGGGGCCTGGTGGTAGACCCCGGCGGCGGCAGTGACGGTCGTAAGCGGGTTCCACACGTAGCGGGCCGAGAGGCGCGGGCTGACCGTCAGTTCGTCGTTGAACGTGAAGTAGTCGGCGCGCACGCCGCCGGTGACGACGAGTTTGCCGGACTCCGCCAACACGTCGACCGCGTCCTGGAGGTAGACTCCGACCTGCTCTTCGCTGAACGAGGTCTGGTCGGAGAGGCTGTCGGCCGGGACCTCGACCGGGTTGCCGTTCTCGGCGCGGCCGGCGAGGTAGCTGACCTCGAAGAGGCGGTCGTCGAAGCTGAACCGGCGGGCGGTCCAGCCGAGCTCGGCGGCGTGGCGCCCGGCGCTCAGGCGGTAGCGCCCGCCACCGGAGAGCGTGCTGACGCGGACGTTGTTGTTGGTCGTGTCGCGCTGGCTGGCGGCCCCGGTCTGGATCAGGTTCGTCGGGTCGTCCGGGTCCTCGAACGGGTTGTCGATGCGGAAGAGCCCGACGCTGCCGGCGATGTTGAGCGTCTCGAACTCCTCGACGTCGAAGTACGACACGTCGTGCTCGACGCGGAGCGCGTTCGTGATGGTGTTCAGCACGCGGACCCCGCCGAAGCCGAGCGTGTAGCCGTCCTCCTCGAGCCCGTCGAACCCGAACGAGACCGAGCGGAGGTCCTGGAACGTGCCGAAGAACGTCCGCCGGGTCGTCGGGACGAGGCGGAAGCGGTGGTCGAGGAGCAGGCCGAGGCCCTGGATCTCGTGCCCCTCGGCGATGCGGTAGGTGACGGTCGACTGCACGTCGGCGAACTCGGGGTCGTACTCGCCCTTGAGCTCCTGCGTCCCGAAGAAGCCCTCGGGCCGCGCCGAGCGCGCGGCGAGCGCCACCCCGAGCCGCCCGCCGAGCAGGCCGAGCTTCAGGTGCCCGCCCGCATCGAGCGTCGAGGCGTAGGCCCCACCTGCGACCGTGTTGTCGCCGTCGCCGCCGGGGCGGGCGTAGGCCACGTCGAGCGCCGACGAGAGCTTGCCGCCGTAGCGCGCCGGGAAGCCGCCGGCGTAGAGCGTCAGCCGGTCGGTCATGTCGAGGTTGACGATCCCGAGCCCCTCCTGCTCGCCCTGCTTGGTGCGGAACGGGGTGTAGACCTCGAAGCCGTCGATGTAGTACAGGTTCTCGTTGTAGCCCCCGCCGCGCACCGAGTATTGGTACGAGGTCTCGTTGTTGCTCGTCACGCCCGGCAGCACTTTGATCGCCCGCAGCCCGTCGTTGAGCGGGGACGGGATCTCCTCAGCCGTCCTCGGGTCGAGGGTGTAGACCCCGGCGTCCTGAGGAATTTCCTCGGCCTCCACCTCAACGCCTTCCATCTCGATGTCGGTCTCTTCGAGCGCCACGTCGAGGCGCGCCGTCTCGTTCTTGCGGATCGTCACCGAGTCCGTCCGCGCCTGGAAGCCGACCGCCGAGACGCGGAAGACGTAGGTGCCGGTCGGGAGGCGGAGGGCGAACGTCCCGTCCGGCTCCGTCGCCGTGCCGAACGAGGTGCCGTCCACGACGACGTTGGCACCGGGCACCGGGCTGCCGTTGCTTTGCTGGGTGACGCGGCCCTCGATCTGTCCCAGGTTCTGGGCGAGGGCAGGGGCGGCGGCGAAAGACAGCGCGAGGCCGAGCAAGGCGAGCGCGCGGGGGAGACGAGGCATACCGTCGGAGCACCAGAGGTTGATGAGCAGAAAGCGGACGGTAGCCTATCGCAGCGGCGTCGGAATTGAGCGGTTGGGGCGAAGAATATAAGGCGTTGCGGAGCCTAGCCCTACCTTCGGCGGCGAAAGGGACCAGATTCTACCCTTTTGTGATGCGCTCTAGACATCGCTCAGGTCTGGATCGTTGTCGCTGAGATGCTGCCGCATGTGACGCACGGTGAGCACCTCTACGCGCTCCGGCTGGACCTTGTAGAGGATTCGGTACCGCTTGTAGAAGACCTCGCGTATGGCCTCGCGCCGCAACTCGGGGACGACGCGCCCGCTACGCGGAAAGGGCTCTAGGCGCTCGGCAGCAGCGAACAGCCCGTCCACCCAGCGTTCTGCCGCTCCTAGGTCGTCCACGGCGAGGTAGTCGGCGATCTCCGACACGCGTTCGAGAGCGACCGTAGACCAGTGGACGCGCATCACTGCCGGAGCCGGGCGAGCACTTGAGCCTTCGCCGCTTCGTGGCCGAGACCGCCGCCCGCCGCGAGGTCCGCCTCGGCGGCCTGCACATCGCGGAGGAGGTCGAGTTCGTCGATCAGGCGCTCGTACTCGTGGGCGTCCAGGACGACGGCCGTGCCCTGACCGTGCTGGGTGAGCACGAGCGGCCGGCGGGTCTGCCGGACGTGCTTGATGAGCGACGCGGCGTTGGCCCGGAAGTCCGACAGCGAGCGGATGTCTTGCGTGGGATGGATGTGCGACATGAGGTACGTGCTCTGGTACGCTAAACAGGACCAACGCCTGTGAAGACGCTTTGCTCCCTGCAGCTTCAGATCAGCCCGAGCGCGCGGACGATGACGAGCAGCTCCACGGCGGGCATCACGAGCCCGTACAGGGTGCCGGCCAGGACTTGCCCCGGCGAGTGTGCCCCGACGCGCACGCGCGCCCACATCAGCACCGGCAGCAAGAGCAGCAGCGGGGCCACCGTGAGTACGGTCAGCACTGCCTCGGTGCCGGGCGGGAGGTCCCGCCAGACGGTCAGCGAGACGAAGAGCAGGATCGAGACAAACCCGGCGAGGCTCGTCATGTGGACCGAGATCTTCCAGCGCAGGTTGACGAGGAGGAGGACCGCCGTGTTGAGCGGGTAGATCAGCGCGAGCGCAACCAGGAACGGGACCGCCGTCGTCCCGACGAGCGCCATCACGGCGATGCCGACGGCGTAGGAGGCGATGCCGACGAGGAAGGGCTTGAGCCGCCCGGACCGCTCGCGCACCTCCAGCGATGTGGCTTCGCCCCGGCGGACGAGGGTGATCACGTAGGCCAGCGGGACTGCGCTGAAAAACACGAGCGCCACCGCCACAATGAGCGCGATCTCGCCGCCCGCCGCCCCGAAGTGCCACAGGATCAGCCCGAACCCGACCGGCGGGAGGACGAGCGGGTTGAGGACGTACGACAGCAGGTTCGCCGCCTGGTAGCCGAGGTCGCGGCGTGCCTCAGGGCCTGCTGCTATCGCGCTGGCGGGTTGCATGCGTGGGAACGGAAAATCGGAGGGATGGAAGAGCGGAGGGAGAGTGCGACGAGGGATGAGTCTGTGATCTTCCCTGCTTCCGCTCATCCGCACTTCCGCTCCTAGTACGCTCGGGCGAAGAGGACGCGGCCGGCGGAGGGCTGGCCGGTCAGCGGGTCCTGGCCGGGCTCGTCGTCGCGCTCGAAGGGAACGACGCGGATCGTGGCTTTGGTCTCCTCTTTGATGCGCGCCTCGGTCTCCGGCGTGCCGTCCCAGTGGGCGAGGACGAACCCGCCGTCCTCGACGGCCGCCTTGAAGTCGCCGTACGAGTCGACCGTTGCCGTGCGACTGTCGCGGCGGTCGCGGGCGCGGTTGAACAGGCCCTGCTGGATGGCGTCGAGGAGGCTCGTGACGGTGTCGGCGAGGGTGTCGAGCGGCACGGACTGCTTGCCGTCCTGGTCGCGCCGGGCGACTTCGACGGTGCCGTTCTGCACGTCGCGCGGGCCGACGGCGAGGCGGAGCGGGACGCCCTGCACCTCGTACTCGTTGAACTTCCAGCCCGGCCGCTGCGCCTCGCGGGCGTCGACGTGGACGCGGACGCCGGCCACGTCGAGGTCCCGGCGGATGCGCTCGGCGGCGTCGAGTACGGCCTCCTTGTCGTCGGGCTTGTTCGCGCGGTAGATCGGGACGACGACGACCTGCGTCGGCGCGAGGCGCGGCGGGAGGACGAGGCCCTGGTCGTCGCCGTGCGTCATCACGAGGCCGCCGACGAGGCGCGTCGAGACGCCCCAGCTCGTCGCCCAGACGTGCTCCTGCTCGTTGCTCTGGTTGGTGAAGGTGCAGTCGAAGGCGCGAGCGAAGTTCTGCCCCAGGAAGTGCGAGGTCCCCGCCTGGAGCGCCTTGCCGTCTTGCATCAGCGCCTCGATCGCGAAGGTGTCGACGGCCCCGGGGAAGCGCTCGCTCTCGGTCTTCGCGCCCCGTACGACCGGCATCGCCATCCAGTCCTCGGCGAAGGTCGCGTAGACGTCGAGCATCCGGCGCGCCTCCTCGACGGCCTCGGCCTCGGTCGCGTGCGCGGTGTGGCCCTCCTGCCAGAGAAACTCGGCGGTGCGGAGGAAGAGCCGCGTCCGCATCTCCCACCGGACCACGTTGGCCCACTGGTTGATCAGGATCGGGAGGTCACGCCAGCTCTGGATCCACCGGCTGTAGGCGTCCCAGATGATCGTCTCGCTCGTCGGGCGGACGATGAGCGGCTCCTCCAGTTCGGCCTCGGGGTCTACGATCAGCTCGCCCGCGTCGTCGGTCTTGAGGCGGTAGTGGGTGACGACGGCGCACTCCTTGGCGAAGCCGTCGACGTGGTCGGCCTCGCGGGCGAGGAAGCTCTGCGGGATGAAGAGCGGGAAGTAGGCGTTGCGGTGGCCCGTCGCCTTGAACATCCCGTCGAGGGCGCGCTGCATGTTCTCCCAGAGCGCGTAGCCGTTGGGCGGGATGATCATCGACCCCCGGACGGGCGAGTACTCGGCGAGGCCCGCGGCGCGGACCACGTCGACGTACCACTGCGAGTAGTCGTGCTGCTGGGGCGTAATGGCGTCTGCCATGGCGAAGGGTGTGGCGAGAGAAGAGATCAGGAACGACGCGCGCCCCGGGGGTTCGGGGCGCGGCAGGGCGGATCGCGGCGCGGCGTGCTTCTTGCCCTCCGGGGGAGAGGCAGCGCTGGATGTTACTTCCGGCGGCGGCGCGGCGGCTCTGGGAGCAAAGGATCAAATATACCGTGCCCGTCCGCGTGCTCGCAACGCGCTGCGGACCCTGGGCCCTCGCTGTCGGTACACTGCTGACGCATCCGCCGCACCAACATCGACTCCTGGCTACCATGAACCCGCTTCCCCGCTTCCTCGTCCCGCTCGTGCTCGTCGCGGTGAGCTTCAGCCTGTCGAGCTGCTACACCCAGCTCGGCGCGGACGCCGCCTACGCCGCCGGCAGCGACTACCGCCTCCCCGCCGACTACGCTGAGCGCACGAGCGCTGAGCCGGAGGCGGCCCCGACCTGGACCGGCAGCACGGCCCGCGTCGGCCTGGGCTATGCCCCGGAGGCCGGCGAGACGATCTACTACGAGGGAGAGACCTACGCCGAGGGCGTCTACCAGGACACCTACGGCGAGACCTACGGCGGCGGGTACTACGACGACGACGTGCAGGTCACGCGCTACCGCTACGAGGACCCGGTCTACGAGGACTATGACCGCTACTACGACGCAGGCTCCGACTACTTCGGCGGCTCGTACTACAGTCCTTACTTCGTCAGCTACGCGCCGTACTACCGCCCCTTCCGCTGCCGCTTCTACCAGTTCTACTCGCCGTTCTACCCGGCCCCGTCGTGGGCTTACGGCTTCGATCCCTTCTTCGACTTGCGCTTCCGCTACAGCTTCGGCGTGAGCTTCCGCTTCGGTTTCGGCAGGCCCTTCTACTCCGGCTTCTACGACCCCTTCTTCTACGACCCCTTCTTCGCGCCCTACTACGGGTTCCGCCCGACGTTCTTCGGCGGCTACGGGGCCGGCTTCTTTGACGGGTACGCGGCGGGCTTCTTCGACGGCAGCTTCTACAACGGCGGGTTTTACGGCGGCGGCTTCTACGGCGGCAGTAGCGGCGGCATCCGGGGCGGCGGCACGCGGGGCAGCATCCGCACGGCGCTCGGCACCGACCGGACGCGCCGCAACGCGCTCTCGGCCTACGCCAACGACCGCCGCCGGGGCGACGTGCTGCTCGACGCGCCGCTCGGCGTGGGCAGCATCCGCACGCTCTCGCGCTCGGCGCAGCAGCAGGTAGCCGCGCGGCAGGAGTCCGTCCGCGACGCGGTCCGCGCAGGTACGCCGATCCGCCCGGCGGGCGCGTCGCTCTCGGCCTCCACCGACCGCGACACGCCGGTCCGGCCGACGCGCACCGATGCGCCCCAGCTTGGCACGCCGCCGCGCGTCCGCCCGTCGGCGGCTTCCGCGCCGTCCGTCCGCCCCTCCACACGCGTCCGTCCTTCGACCTCGTCGCCGTCCGTTCGTCCGTCCACGCGTGTTCGCCCCTCCACGTCGGCTCCGTCGGTGCGTCCCTCGACCCGGGTGCGTCCCTCGGACCAGCCCTCGGTTCGGGAGGGGTCTACGCCTCGCGTCCGTCCGCAGCCCGACCGGTCGCCTCGTGTCCGACCGCAGCCTGACCGTACGCCGCGCGTGGCTCCGCAGCCCGACCGCCGGACCCGGACCGAGCGCCCGACCCCGCGTACCCGCACCGAGCGCCCTGCGCCTCGGCCTCGCACCGAGCGCTCCGCACCGCGCCCACGCTCCGAGCCGCCGCGCCGCCGGTCTGGCAACGACGACGGTGCCCGCTCCAGCAGCTCCAACCGCCGCCCGAGTGCGCGCCCGGCTCCGCGTCCGGCACCTCGCCCGAGTGCGCGCCCGAGTTCGCGCGGCTCGTCGTCGCGGGGGACGGCCCGCCCGTCGTCGCGCGGCTCGTCGAACTCCAGCGGTCGGTCCAGCCGGGGCGGCTCGCGCCGCGGCGGCGGTGAGTAAGCGCGCTGCACCGCTAACGTGATGTACTGATGTGCTGAGGAGGCCCGTGCGCCCCGTGCGGGCCTCTTCTGCGTCTGCCCTCTACGCCCGTCCACCATCCAACCGGTTCTATGAACGCTCGCATTTTCTGGGCCGCTGCCCTTGCGCTGGCCGCTGCGATGCTGCCCGTGCAGGCGCAGACGGGCGAAGACGTGCTCCGCTACGGTCAGCGCTTTCCGGCGGTCGATGCCCGGATGACGGGCCTCGCGGGGGCCGGCGTGGCCGGCATCGCAGACTGGGGGGCGGCCTTCGCCAACCCGGCGGGCCTGGGCCTCATCCGCCGCTCGCACGCTGTCGGCTCGCTCGGCGGCGGGACGCTGGAGAGCGACGCCGTCTTTGAGGGCGAAGCGCTCACCGCGACGGCAAGCCGCACGACGCTCGGCAGTGCGGCGTACGTGGGCGTCGTGCCGGTCCGTCGCGGCTCGCTCGTCCTCGGCGTCGGGTACAACCAGACGGCCGGATTCGACCGCGAACTGTCGTTCGGACAGGTGGGGACCGGGCCCTTCGGCGACGTGTTCGAAGAGGGCGAGCGCGGCGAGCTGTCGTTCGTTGGGGCGGTCGAGGTGGCGCCGCGCGTCCTGTTCGGGGCCTCGCTCAACCTCGTCGGCGGGGAGTACCAGTTCGAGCAGTTCATAGAAAACGTCTTCCCGGAGGGCGAGGAGCCACTCCGGTTTCTCGAAGCCGACCTCGGCGGCGTCAACGTCCGCGCCGGCCTCGCAGCCGAGGTGTCGGCGGGGACGCGCCTCGGCCTCGCCGTCGAGACGCCGACCTACTTCCGCATCGAGGAGGAGGACGAGTTCGGCCCGTTCGAGCCGTATTCGATCACGACGCCGTGGCGGCTCTCCGGCGGGCTGGCCTATGACCGGGGCGGGCTGCTGCTCGCCGCCGACATCGAGTTCGTGGACTGGTCGCAGGCCCGGCTCCGCCCGAGCAACGACTTCGTCGACGCCAACTTCGACCTGCGCCGGAGCTACAGCGAGGTCCTGAACACGCGCTTCGGCGCAGAATACGACCTCGGCGTGTGGGCCGTCCGCGCCGGGGCGGCCTTCCAGCCGGACCCGCTCCGCGAGGAGTTCGAGCGCCTCGCCCAGGCCGGCGAGCCCGACCTCGACCGGCTGCGCTCGACCTACACTGTCGGGTTCAGCCTCAAGACGCTGAACCGCATCGCGCTCGACGTGGCCTACGCTTACACCGAGTTCGAGGACCGGGTCGTGTTCGACTCGGCCGATGCCGGCGCGCTGGTGGTAAGCGAAGACGTGGTCCGCAACCGCTTCGTCGTGGGTGTGCGCGTGGCATTGTGACGGACGTGTGGGGAACAGGAGGGCGAAAGGCGTGACTGGGCGTCACCGCCAGGCAGCAGTATGTTCGCGCTGCACCGCCTTCGGTCCGTCCCTCTCATACCTCGCTCGCCGTTTCCCAGTTGCTCCTACTGGCCACGCTCGGCGTGGCCCTTGCGTGGCCTGCAGCCACCGCGCAGGACCTCGCGCCGGAGGTCATCCCAGCCGCTCGGTTCAACACGTCGGTCCCGCTCCGCGCGATGCCGCTCCCGCCGATCAACCACCGGTCCTTGCCGCCGGCGGTCGTCCCGAACCGGTTCCACAACTTCGACAAGCCGGCGCGCAACCCGGGCGCAGACCGCCCCGACTTCGCCGACCCCGTCCTCGACGCCGGACGCGGCAGCGCCGGCCCGGGCACCGTCCTGGAGAGCTTCGACGGCGTCTCGGCGGCCGAGACGATCTACGTCCCGCCGGACACCAACGGCGACGTTGGGCCGGACCACTACGTGCAGTGGATCAACGGCACGGCCAAGGTCTACGACAAGGCCGGCACCGTCGTGCTCGGGCCGGTGCCGGGCACCTTCTTTTTCCAGGGCCTCGGCGGGCCATGCGAGAGCCAGAACGATGGCGACCCCATCGTGCTCTACGACCACCTCGCCGACTGCTGGGTGGCGATGCAGTTCCAACTCACGGTCGGTTTCGACCTCTGCATGGCCGTCTCGGTGACCCCGGACCCGACCGGCGCGTACCACCAATACGAGTTCGACTTCGAGAATTTCCCGGACTACCCCAAGATCAGCGTCTGGCCGGACGCCTACTACGCCACGACGCGCTCGCTCGGCTCAGGCCTGCGTGTAGAGGCGATAGCGTTCGAGCGGGCGGCGATGCTCGAAGGGCAGCCTGCCAACATGGTCAAGTTTCTAGTCCCGCTGGACGGTAGCAGTTTCACCGTGGACGGTTACCTGCCGGCCGACCTCGACGGTCCACCGCCGCCGGCAGGCACCCCGGGTCCCTTCGTCGGCGGGCCGGAGGCCCCGCCGCAGGACCTCCGCCTCTTCGGCCTCGAAGCGGACTGGGGTACGCCCAGTGCCTCGACGTTCACGCTGCTCGACACGCTGACGCCCGCGCCCTACGACAACCTCGTCATCATCACCGCAACTTCGGCGACCGCCAGACGCTCGTGCTCAACCACACCGTCGACGCCGGGGATGACCGGGCGGGCGTGCGGTGGTACGAACTGCGCAACGGCGCGGGCAACACCGGCAGCGGGTGGAGCCTCTACCAGCAGGGCACCTGCGCGCCGGACGACGGCCTCGAACGGTGGCTTGGGTCGATTGCGATGAACGGCGACGGGGCCATCGGCCTAGCCTACTCGGTCACGGGCCCGTCGCTGTTCCCGTCGATCCGCTTCACCGGCCAGACGGCCGCCGCGAGCGGCAGCGGCCAGATGGACGTCGAGGAGACGACGATTCTGGACGGCGGCGGAGTCCAGACGCTCGGCTTCGGGCGCTGGGGAGACTACAGCATGACCTCGGTTGACCCGGTGGACGACCGCACGTTCTGGCACACCAACGAGTACTACGAGACGACCTCTGCACGCGACTACCGGACGCGCATCGCCTCGTTCGAGCTGCCCTCGGGCGGGCTGGCCCTGTCGGCGACGAACACGACGCCGCTGACGGTCGCCCCCGGCGACTCGGTGACGTTCGCCTACACCATCTCCAACGCGACCGACTCGGATCTGGCGGGGGATCTGTTCTTCGAGATGACACCGGCGGGCCTCGCGGGCATCATCACCTCCGGGGTGATTCCAGCGGGGCAGAGCACCAGCGGGACCTTTACGCAGCCGGTGCCGGACACGACGCTGGTGGGGACCTACGCCTACACGATCAGCGTCGGCCAATTCCCAGACGTGTCGCGGGCGTCGCGCACGTTCACCCTCGCGGTGGTGGGCGCGACGGCTACGGAGAGCCAGACGGCCCCCGACGCGGTGCTCCTCGGCGCAGCCTACCCGAACCCGTTCCGCGCGGCGGCGACGTTCAGCTTCGCCCTCCCGGTCCCCGATGACCTCACGCTGGAAGTACTCGACGTGCTCGGCCGCCGCGTGGCGCTGCTGGCCGAGGGTACGCACGCAGCCGGGGCCCACCGGGCGACGTTCGACGCGACGGGCCTGCCGAGCGGGGCGTACGTGGTGCGCCTCGTGACGGGCAGCGGGCAGAGCGAGGTGCAGCGCCTCACCCTCCTGCGCTAGACTGCGCGCGGACTCTTTCGCTTCGGAGTCTCGACACAAGCGCCGAATCGCAGTATGTTTGCGGCCCGCTCTGCGGTCCGGGCCTCCGGACCGGGTGCGGCCCCCGCCTCCTCCATCTCCCTACCTCCTCAACCCTCCTCAGCCATGTACCGCTCCCTACTGCCGGTCTTGCTCGCGCTCCTGCTGTGCCTGCCCGAAGTCGCAGCCCAGGACGCCGCGCCGCGGGTCGTCGCGGCCAGCCGGGTCAACACTTCGCTCCCGCTCCGCGACCTGCCGATTCAGCCCGCACAGACGCGCACGGCCCTCCCCGCTGTCGTGCCGAACAAGTTCCACAGCTTCGACAAGCCGTCGCGCAACCCGAACGCAGACCGTCCGGGCTTCACCGACCCCGTGCTCGACGCCGGGCGCAGCACGGCCGGGCCGGGCACGGTCCTGGAGAGCTTCGACGGCGTGTCGGCGGCCGAGTCCTTCCTCATCCCGCCGGACACCAACGGCGATGTCGGCCTCGACCACTACGTGCACTGGATCAACGGCACGGCCAAGTTCTACGACAAGGCGGGCAACGTCGTGCTCGGGCCGGTGCCGGGCAATTTCTTCTGGCAGGGCCTCGGCGGGCCGTGCGACTCGCGCAACGACGGCGACCCGATCATCCTCTACGACGAGCTTGCGGGCCGCTGGGTGGCAATGCAGTTCATGCTCCAGGAGGTCGTCACGGGTTTCGGGACGAATGCACTCTGCATCGCCGTCTCCACGACCTCGGACCCGACCGGCTCCTACCACCAGTACCAGTTCAACAACCCGTATTTCCCGGACTACCCCAAGATCGGCGTCTGGCCCGACGCGTACTACATGACCACGCGGTCCTTCGGCGCGCCGGGCGGCTTTCGGATGGAAGCCATGGCCTTCGAGCGTGCTCGGATGCTGAACGGGCAGCAGGCCGATATGGTCTCGTTCTTCATCCCGCGCAACAACAACGGCACCGACATCGACGGCTTCCTCCCGGCCGACCTGGACGGGCCGCCGCCGCCGGCGGGCACGCCGGGCCTCTTCGTCGGCGGGCCGGTCACGTCGCCGCAGCAGCTTCGCATCTACGGCCTCGACGTGAACTGGACTAACCCGAACGCCTCGACGTTCTCCCTGCTCAACACACTCACCCCAGCCGGGTACGACTCGAACGTCTCGGGCGGCATCCCGCAGCCGTCACCGGGGGCGAGTCTCGAGGTGCTGTCGTTCACGCTGATGCACCGGGTGCAGTACCGCAACTTCGGCGACCGCCAGACGCTCGTGCTCAACCACACCGTCGACGCCGGGGGTAACCGGGCGGGCGTTCGGTGGTACGAACTGCGCAACGGCGCGGGCAACACCGGCTCCGGGTGGAGCCTCTACCAGCAGGGCACCTACGCCCCGAACGACGGGCTGGACCGCTGGATGGCGTCGGCGGCGCTCAACGGCAACGGAGACCTCGCCATCGGCTACTCCGTCTCCGGCCCGTCGCTGTTCCCGTCGATCCGCTTCACCGGCCAGACGGCCGCGATGAGCGGAACGGGCACCCTGGACGTCGCCGAGACCACGATTCTGACGGGCGGGGGCGCGCAGACCGGTGTCTTCAGCGGGCGCTCCCGCTGGGGCGACTACAGCATGCTCTCCGTCGATCCGGCTAACGACGAGTCGTTCTGGTTCACGACGGAGTACTACCAGACCACCTCGTTCTCCGACTTCCGAACCCGTATCGCCGAGTTCGTGCTGCCGTCCGGCGGTGACCTCACCGTGACGATTACCCCGAACACCCCGCCCGCGCCGGTCGTGCTCCAGCGCGGCGACTTCGCCTTCTTCGACGTGACCTTCGAGGTCAGCGCCGACGGCCCGTCGTCGTTCGAGTTCTGGACCGAGGTGGACTTGCCCAACGGCAGCACGCGCTCGCCACTGATCGGGCCGAGCACGATCAACGTGAGCCCACCGGCGACGGTGACGCAGACGTTCGTCCAGCGCGTCCCCAACCAGGCTCCGTTCGGGAGCTACGCCTACCGCGCCGAGGTCGGGAGCTTCCCGAACGACGTGGCCGACGCGGACGCCTTCTCGGCCGAGATCGTGCCGGGCCGCGCGGACGGGCCGGACGACTGGCAGTCGTTCGACGCCGAGGGGCGGCTCCTGGAAGGCGGTCAGGTCTACGACTTCCGCACCGCGCCGGGGACGGACACGCCGGCGGCATCGAGCGAAGCGCTGCCGGTGGAGGCGGCGCTGGCCGCAGCCTACCCCAACCCCTTCGCCGCGGCGACCACGCTCGGCTTCGCCCTGCCGGCGGCAACGGACGTGACGCTCGAGGTGCTCGACGTGCTCGGCCGCCGCGTGGCGCTCGTCGCGCAGGGCGAGTACGAGGCGGGGACGCACACGGCCTCGTTCGACGCGAGTGGGCTGGCCAGCGGGGCCTACCTCGTGCGGCTGACGACCGGCGGCGGCTTCGCCGAGGTGCAGCGCGTCACGCTGCTGCGCTAGGCCTGCCGAGGCCGGACAGCGAAGCGGTGCTCCTTCGGACGAGGGGGCACCGCTTTTCGCGGACAGGACTTGCGTGCGCGCTGTATGCCAGGGCGAGGTGTATACTCAGCCACAGCCACGCTGCAAGGCCGGTCTCGCGCCCTGCGACGCCCTCTGTCCTCAACTCAACCTCTCTTCCTCATGCCCCTTCGTGACTTTATGCCCCTTCGTTACTTTCGCTCTCCTCGCCCCGTCGCGGTCCTGCTCTGGCGTCTCGCAGCTGCCGTCCTTCTCGCGGTGGCCACCCCCTCGACCGTTGCTCAGGACGAGCCCGCCATCCAGGACGGATCGTTCGAGGACGAGACGCCCAACGCGGCCCCGTCCTTCAGCGTGGACCCAGGGATGCTCTCGTTCACCGTCGACACGGGCACCGTCTCGGACGCCGAGACGCTGACCCTGACCAACGACGGCGACACCGAGGGCACGTACAGCATCGCCACGGTCATCCTGCCGGCCCCCCGGGCGACAGCGGACGCTCCTGTCCGCCACCGGGGCACCGCCTCCAAAGCGCTGCGCGGCCTGATGCCGCCGACCGAGGGCACCCCGTGGCGCGGCGGCGAGATCGTCGCCGACGGCAGCTTCGAGGGCGGAACCCCGAACGGGTCGTGGGGCGAGGCCTCCTCGAACTTCGGCACGCCGCTCTGCACGAGCGCCGTGTGCGCACCCAACAACGCCGACTTCCAGCCCCGCACCGGCACCTGGTGGGCCTGGTTCGGCGGCGCTGAGGCGGCCGAGACCGGCTCCATCGACCAAGACGTGACGATCCCGAACGGTACAGCGACTCTCGCGTTCTGGCTGCGCATCCCGGTCGGCGACAGCCCCGGCACCTTCGATGTCCTGATGGACAGCGACGTCGTTTTCTCGGCGACCGAGGCTGACACAATGTCGTTCCGAGACTACACCGAGGTGGTGGTGGACATCTCGAGCTTCGCCGACGGCCAGAGCCACACGCTCCGCTTCGAGTCCACCCAGGACGGGTCGGCAGCCACCGTGACGAACTTCTTCGTCGACGACGTGACGATCACGACCGAAGCCAGCAACGATCCCATCGTCCTCAGCGTGGACCCGGACGCCGGCACCGTGGACGCCGCGAGCTCCCAGGAGATCTCGGTCACGGTCGACGCCACCGACGCCGAGCCGGGCACGTACCAGGCCCAACTCGTCATCACGACGGACGACGAAGACAACCCCGAGATCGTCGTCGCCGTGGACATCACGGTCAACCCGCCCGTCTCGAACGAGGACGGGCGGTTGGCTGCCGGCTTCGTGCTCCGCCCGAGCTACCCGAACCCGTTCGCGGCGCAGACGACGCTGAGCTACGACCTCGCCGAGGCCGCCACCGTGCGCGTCGAGGTCTACGACGTGACGGGCCGCCGCGTAGCGACGCTCGTCGACACCCCGCAGGCCGCCGGCACCCACGAGGTCGAGTGGGACGCCGCCGGCCTCCCGAGCGGGGTCTACATCTACCAGGTCGAAGCCGGACGCTTCCGCCAGACGCAGCGCATCACGCTCGTCCGCTAGCCGGGGCACACGACCCTGCCAGGCAGGCGGTGCTCGCTCTTCGGAGGGGGCACCGCTTTTCTGTGTCAGCCGGTGCGGGAGATTTCGGAGTCCGGGTGAATAGCCCGCTGCGCTGCCACTGCCCAGCCGCTGCGGTGGTACCGTTGGGAATGCCCGCGCTCACGCTCGACTCGGTCCGCAAACACTACGGCGTCAAGCCCCTCCTGGACGACGTCTCCTTCAGCCTGGAAGACGGCGGCAAGATGGGCGTGATCGGGGCCAACGGGTCAGGCAAGACGACGCTCCTCCGCATCATCGCAGGCGTCGAGCCGCCCGACAGCGGGACGGTCCAGCGGCCGAGTGCCCACACGGTCGGCTACCTCGCGCAGGAGCCGGCGTTCGCGCCCGGGCAGACGGTCCTCGACGCCGTCTTCGCAGGGGACGGCCCGGCGATGCGGCTCCTCCGCGACTACGAGGCTGCCCTCCGCCGCCTTGAGGCCTCCGACGGCACGGGCGAGGCCCTCGCCGCGCGCGTTGCCGACCTGTCGCACCGGCTCGACGCGGCCGGTGGGTGGGACCTGGAGACGAGCGCCCGCGCCGTGCTCGACCGCCTCGGCATCGCCGACACCGAGGCACCCGTCGACGCGCTCTCCGGGGGACAGCGCAAGCGCGTCGCCCTGGCCCGCGCCCTCGTCGAGCAGCCCGACCTCCTCATCCTCGACGAGCCCACCAACCACCTCGACGCCGAGACCGTTGGCTGGCTCGAAGCAACCCTCCGCCGCTACACCGGCGC
Source organism: Bacteroidota bacterium (assembly GCA_038746285.1). NCBI lineage: Bacteria > Pseudomonadati > Bacteroidota > Bacteroidota bacterium. The sequence continues at coordinate 40,961 of JBCDKT010000006.1, read as the reverse complement.
GCTGCTGCTCGTCACCCACGACCGCTACTTCCTCGACCGCGCGGTAGACTGGATGCTGGAGATCGACCGGGGCACGGCGCAGCGGTTCGAGGGCAACTACACGAAGTACCTCGAGGCGAAGGCGGCGCAGGCCGAGGTCCGCGCCGCCGAGCAGCGGACGCGCGACAACCTCGCCCGGCGCGAGCTGGCCTGGCTCCGGCGCGGCGCGAAGGCCCGGACGACCAAGCAGAAAGCCCGCGTCCAGCGTGCCCACGACCTCCTGAGCGCCCCGCGCGAAGAGGCCGAGCGTACGGCCGAGATTTCCGCCGTCTCGAGCCGCCTCGGCAAAAAGGTCATCGAACTCGACGGGGTAACGAAAGGGTGGGAGGGCCAGACCCTCATCAACGATTTCTCGTACTCGTTCACCCGCACCGACCGCGTGGGGATCATCGGCCCGAACGGGTCGGGCAAGACGACGCTCCTGGAGATGATCGCGGGCCGCCTCGCGCCGGACGCCGGCCAGGTCGAGGTCGGCCCGACAGTGTCGATCGGGTACTACGATCAGGAGAGCCGCGCGCTCAAGGACGACCTCCGGCTGATCGACTACATCGAGGAGGTCGCCGAGAACGTCAAGACCGCCGACGGGTCCGTCATCACGGCGAGCCAGATGCTCGACCGGTTCCTCTTCCCGCCGAAGCAGCAGTACACGCCCGTCGGCCTGCTCTCCGGCGGCGAGCGGCGGCGGCTCTACCTCCTCCGCGTGCTCATGGGCGCGCCCAACGTCCTCCTCCTCGACGAGCCGACGAACGACCTCGACATCCCCACGCTCGTCTCGCTCGAAGACTACCTCGACACGTTCCCCGGCGCGCTCATCACCGTCTCGCACGACCGCTACTTCCTCGACCGCACGGCCGGGCACCTGTTCCGGTTCGAGCCTGGCGGGCACCTCCGCGAGATCCCCGGCAGCTACAGTGCCTGGCTGGAGATCAAGGAGCAGGAAGAGGCCGAGGCCGCCCGCATCGCCGCCGCGGCCCGGAAGAGCGCGCCGCCCGCCGAAGCGCCTGCGCCGAAGCCGGCCACCGCCCCCGGCAAAAAGCTCTCGTTCAACGAGAAGCGCGAGCTGGACGAGACCGAGGCCCGCATCGAGGCCGCCGAGGCGCGGCAGGCCGAGATCGAAGCCGCCCTCGCCGCCTCGCCGAGCGACTACGAGCAGGTCGCGGCGCTCTCCGCCGAACTAGAAACTCTCGCGGCACAGCTCGAGCGCGACGTGGACCGCTGGGCCGACCTCGCCGAGCGAGCTTAGGGCGCGGCCTACCGGTTGTCGAGGTTGTCGATGAGCGCTTCCATCTCGGCGATCTCGCGGCGCTGGGCGCGGATGATCTCGGCGGCGAGCTCGCGGACGCGCGGGTCCGTGAGGTGCGCCCGCTCGCTCGTCAGCACCGCGATGGAGTGGTGCGGGATCATGGCCTTCATCCACGCTACGTCGTCCACCGTGTCCTGGCTGCGGACGAGGAAGAACGACGCGGCGAAGACGAGGACTGCTCCGACGCCGATGGCGACGTTCTTCCGCCGGTCGTCGTACATCTTCAGCATGAACGCGAGCATGATAACGGCCATCGCCGCACCCATGTAGAGCGCCATCCAGAACTTCGTCTGGCTCCACCAGACGTGGTCGAGCGCGTGGACGGTAGAGTACATGAGCACGAACATCACCGCCGTCGAGGTGGCGATCATGGCGAAGAAGCGGGTGTAGGACATGAGGCTGAGATTCGTTTGCTGAGTAGGACGTGGGTCAGTGCATCGAGTGACCGTCGTGGGACTGCTCCCGGTGTGGCGCGTCGTGGCGTTGCATCGGAGCGAGACGGACGCCGTCGCGGGTGGCCTCTTCGGGCGTCGCGGCGCGGGCGACGGTGCCTGGCGGGTGATCGTACCAGCCGGGGAAGCGGTCGTAGTCCACGGGTTTCTCCCGGACCAGGAGGTTGGTATACATCCCGCCCATCGTGATGTAGCCGAACGGGCCGGGCGCGCCCAGCATCGGGATCGAGTTTTCGGGGACTGGCATGTGGCCCATCTCGATGTGCCGCCCCATCTCGTCCATGCCGTGCTCGCCCATCGTGTTGTAGCCGGGCAGAAGCGGGCGTACGTCGCGGTCGAGCGCCGCCGAATCCACGCCCGTCGTGTTCGGGATCTCATGCCCCATCTGGTTCATGACGTGGTGCGTCATGTGGCAGTGCATCGCCCAGTCGCCGAGCGCGTCGGCGGTGAACTCGACCGTGCGCGTCGAGCCGACGGGGACGAGGACGGTCGTCTCGGGCCACTGCCCCGCCGCCGGGATCGGCCCGCCGTCGGTGGCGACGAGCGTCCAGGCGTGGCCGTGAACGTGGACCGGGTGGTGGTCCATTGGCGAGAGGTTGCCGAAACGGATGCGCACCCGGTCCCGGTGCCCGACGACGAGCGGGTCGGTGCCGGGAAACGCCCGGGCGTTCATCGTCAGAATATTGAAGTCCGACATCGCGTTCGGGTCCGGGCGGCTCGTGCCGGGGGCGACGTACCACTCGTGGAGCATGATCGCGATGTCACGGTCCACCGGGTTCGCTTCGCGGCGCGGGTGGACGACGAACAGCCCCGTCAGCCCGAGCGCGATCTGCGTCATCTCGTCGTGGTGGCTATGGTACATGAAGGTGCCGTTCTGCCTCAGCGTGAACTCGTAGACGAACGTCTCGCCCGGCGGAATGGCGGGCTGGCTGAGGCCACCGACGCCGTCCATCCCGCTCGGCAGGAACAGCCCGTGCCAGTGGACGGTCGTCGCCACGCCGAGGCGGTTGGTGACGTAGAGGCGGACGCGGTCGCCCTCGGCGGCCTCGACCGTCGGCCCGTGGACCTGCCCGTTGTAACCCCAGCACGTCGCCGTCAGGCCGGGGGCGAAGGTGTGCTCGACTTCTCCGACGGTGAACTCGTAGACCCATGCGCCGTCGGAGGCGCGGCGGCCTGTGATGGACGAGCCGTTGGGCGTGTGGACGCGGGCGGGGCGGTCGCCCGTCCAGCGCGTCGAGAGGTTCGAGGCAGGCACGAGCGCCGGGCGTGAGGTGGCGGTGGGACCGAGGCGGACGGGGAGCGCGGCGGCGCGGTGCGCGCCGAGGGCGGCACCGCCGATGCCGAGGGTGCTGGCCTTGAGCCAGTCGCGGCGGGAGAATCGGGACATGGTCGGTAGGGTTTAGTGGTCGTCGGCAGGAGTGCTCATCGGATCGCTCGATGCGTCGAAGCCACCGAGCGGGGAGCGGTCGAGGGCGGGCATCCCGCCCTGGAAGAGAAGCGCGAGGTCGGTGCGCGCGGTCCAGTAGGCCGCGAGCGCGCCGAGGTAGCGGCGGCTGGCGCGGACCTCCTGCTGCTGCACCTGGAGCAGCCCGAAGACGCCGGTCTGCATCGCGTTGTACTGGCGCAGCGTCTGCGCCGTCAGGTCAGCGTGGAGCGGGAGTACGGTGCGCTCGTAGCGCTCGGCGACGGCCCGCGCCGCGTCGAGGCGGAGGGCGAACTGCCGAGCGGCAGACCGGACCTCGGCACCGAGCGCGTCGTAGACCGCCCGGCGGCGGCGCAACTCGGACCTGAGGCGAGCCAGGCGAGCCTGCCCCTGGTCGAGTAGGGGCAACACCACCTCGACTTCGGGACCGGCTTCCCACTCGCCCTCCTCGCGCTCGACCTCGCCGCCGGCCTCCAGGTCGGGCAGCAGCTGCTCGGGCCGGGCCAGGCCGAGCCGCTCGCCGAGCGTGACGACGTCCTGCCGGGCAGCGGCGAGCGCGAGGCTGGCCTCGACCGCTCGGGCCTCGGCGTCTTCCGAAGCGAGGGTGTCGCGGGGTACGGGCGGCAACGCGCCTGCCAGCGCGAAGTCTGCGCGCTCCAGTCCCATGTGGCGGGCGAGCGCTTCCCGGCTCTCGGCCGCCTGCGCTTCGGTTGCCACCAGGTCGAGGCGCGTCTGTTCGAGCCGGGTCCGCTCGGCGAGCACGTCCACCGCCGGGACGTTGCCCGCCTCGCGCAGCAAGCGGACCGCGCTGTACGCGGCCTCGGCGTTTTCGACTACGGCGCGCTGCATCGCGGCGACCGCCGCGTCCGCCTGGGCACGGTAGAACGCCGAGCGCGTGGCGGCGGCGAACCTGAGCACTGCCCCGCTGACGCGGAGCCGGGTCGCCTCGTAGTCGCTCCGGGCGATCCGGCGGCGGAGCGGGAGATACAGCACGTCGAGGAAGGGGAACGCGACGCTGAACCGGAGGTCCGGCGCACCCCGTTCTTCCAGCGACCACAGCGCACCTGCGCCGAAGACCGGGTTCGACAGCAGGCCCGCCTGCACGAGGTCAGCCTGCGCGACGCCGAGCGCCTCGTAAGTCGCCTGCAACCGGCGGTTGTTGAGGAGGACGACTTGTACCGCGGCGTCGGCGGTGAGCGAGTCGGCGAGGAGGGCGGCGACGGCGCTGTCGGCGGCGGCGTCTTCGGTGGTGCCGATGCGCCAAGCGATGTGGGCGTCGAGGCGGTCATCGAGCGTACTGCGCACGTCATCGAAGGCGCGTTGCGGGGCGATGGTCGCGCAGCCCGCGAGCGTGATCCCGGCGAGCGCGAGCGCCGGGATGGAGCGGAGGATGTCCATAGACCTGATCGTGAGGATGAGGAGCGAGCACGCGTCCCCCTGCGAGGGAGCGTGCGGGAAACAGCGACTCAACCACGGAGCCGCTACACGGCGGACGAATCCGCCGAGCCTCCGATCAGGTCAGGAAGCGGGACAGGGCGATGTGGAGCGGCATTCGTCGCCCCGGAGAAGACAGGCCAGACGCGCGCGGGTGCGAATCCACAGCGGCTAGGGACGGGGCCTGCGCGTCTTCTGCAAGCACGGTCACCGAGACGCTCAGTTCCGGCGCGTTCTGCGCCGCGGTACCGACGGCAGCGAGCGTGCAGCACGGCATACTCAGAACGCTTTGCGAGTCGGACCTATCGTCCTCAGGAGCCTCGTCCGAAGGCGCACCGTGACACGGCAAAGCGAGTGCTGCGTGCTCGGCCATTGCCTCTCCGGCTGCCACCTCCGTCATCGCACAGGCGTGCTGCACGAGGGGGAGCGCCGTCGCCAGCACGAGGCTGGCCGCGAGCAGGACAGGGAGGAATCGGTATCGGCGGAGCGAGGTCACGAAGCCAATCAATGAGTAAAGCGAGCCAGCGTTCCCTCGTCGCTCAGCTCGCCCCGACCACGCGTCCGAAATGCGTGCGGCCCACCAGTCCGTCTTCGCGGGGCAGGATTTGCCTGACCACGGCCCGGAGATCAACGCGGAGCGGCTCTGGCCTGAAGCGGTAGTGCCCGAAGGCCGTGTACTTCGGGAGGTCCGCCGAGAACAGCCCGTCGGCGCGGTCGGGCTGGACGCCTGCCGTCACGCCCGCCCCGGCGTCCGGGGTCCCGACATGGAGGGCTCACCCCGTCAAGGTAGCCGGAGTAGCGGTCGTAGGCGTTGTAGAACCGCCCGGCCTCGACGCGCACGGGGCGTAACCTTAAGCCAAACGGCAGACCGCTGGGGCGGCCTCGCCGAGCGGGCCCAAAAAAGCCGGGCCGTCAGGATGTGCTGACGGCCCGGCGTTGGTAGCGGGGGCAGGATTCGAACCTGCGATCTTCGGGTTATGAGCCCGACGAGATACCACTTCTCCACCCCGCAGTGGGACACGCATGGTACGCAATCGAGTGCCCCAATGCAACCCCGCCCGGCGTGAGGGCAGCGAAGCTTCGGTGAACCGGCGGCGCGGTCTTAATCTTTTTTTGCCGCCTGCGCCTCAGCACGCACCGCGGCGCGGTGGCTACCTTCCGTCCCCCCCTCCTACATCTCTTCTGAGCATGGCTACGGTTCTTCCCTTTCGCGCGCTGCGCCCCGCGCCCGGCCGCGGCGAGGACGTGGCGTCGGTTCCCTACGACGTGGTCAACACCGAGGAGGCGCGGGCGCTCGCCGAGGGGCGGCCCTACTCGTTCCTCCACGTCATCCGCCCCGAGATCGGGCTGCCCGAGGGAACGGACGAGCACGACGACCGCGTCTACGAGGCCGGGGCCGACGCGCTCCGCCGCTTTGCCACGAGCGATGCGTTCGTCGAGGAAGAGACCCCCGCGTTCTACGTCTACCGGCTCACGATGGACGGGCGGGCGCAGACCGGCCTCTTCGGCCTCGTGACCGTTGCCGAGTACGACGACGGCACGATCCTCAAGCACGAGAAGACGCGGCCCGACAAGGAGGACGACCGCACGCGGCACATCGTCACGCAGCGCGCCCACGCCGAGCCGGTGATGCTGACCTACCGGGGCACGCCCGCCATTAACGCACTCGTCGAAGAGGCCACGCAGGGCGAGGCGCTCTACGCGTTCACCGCCGTCGACGGCGTCCGGCACGAGGTCTGGCGGATGCCCAACGCACCGGCGGTGCAGGAGGCGTTCCGGCACGTTCCAAACCTCTACGTCGCCGACGGGCACCACCGCTCGGCGGCGGCGAGCCGGGCAGCGAAGGAGGTCGCCGACAACGACGAAGTCGGCGGGTTCATGGCGGTCCTCTTCCCCTACGAGGAGATGATGATCATGCCCTACAACCGGGTGATCTACCGCCTCCCCGACACGCCCGACGCGTTCCTCGCGGCACTCCGCGAGCGGTTCGAGGTGGCGGACGGCGCCGCACCTGAACCGGTAGGACCAGGGCACGTCTCGGTCTACCTCGGCGGCCGGTGGTACGACCTGGCGCTGCCCGAGACCGAACGCGACACGGTCGCCGACACGCTCGACGTGGCGCGCCTCGGCGAGCACCTCCTCGAACCGATGCTCGGCATCACGAACCCGCGCACGGACGCCAACATCGGCTTCGTCGGTGGCATCCGCGGGACGGGTGAACTGGAGCGGCTCGTGGACAGCGGCAAGGCGGCTCTCGCGATCTCGATGTCGGCCACGCGGCCGGACGAACTCCTCGCCGTCTCCGACGCCGGCCAGCTCATGCCGCCCAAGTCGACCTGGTTCGAGCCCAAGCTGCGCAGCGGCCTCCTCGTCCACCGCTTTTAGAGATATCGGCTCTTGGCTATCGGCTACCGGCCACCTCGTCCACCGATTCTGAGCCCTCGTCGTTCGTCACTCGTCACTCGTCGTTCCTCCATGACCATTCTCATCGCCGATGCCTTTTCGGAAGACGGCACCCAGCAATTCCGCGAAGCTGGCCACACTGTCGTCTCCGACCCAGGCCTCAAGGGCGAGGCGCTCACCGCGGCCCTCGCCGAGCACGCGCCGGACATCCTCATCGTCCGCTCGACCGGAGTTACGCCCGCCGACCCCGACGCCTCCTCGGGGCTAGAACTGATCGTCCGGGCGGGCGCGGGGTACGACACGATTGACGTGGCTGGTGCGTCGCAGCGCGGCATCTTCGTCGCCAACTGCCCGGGCAAGAACGCGGCGGCGGTCGCCGAACTCGCCTTCGGGCTGATCCTCGGGCTGGACCGGCGGATCCCCGACAACGTCAGCGAGGCGCGGCAGGGGCGGTGGAACAAGGGCGGCTTCTCGAAGGCATTCGGGGTCAAGGGCTGCACGCTCGGGCTGATCGGGCTGGGCAACATCGGGCAGGAGATGGTCCCGCGCGCGAAGGCGTTCGGGATGCACGTCGTCGCGTGGAGCCGCTCGCTCACCGACGAGACGGCGGCCGACCTCGGGGTCGCCCGGATGGAGTCGCCCGAGGCTGTGGCGGGGGCCTCGGACATCGTCTCGGTCCACGTCGCCTCCACGCCGGCCACCGAAGGCCTCGTCGGGGGCGCGGTCTTCGAGGCGATGGCTCCGAAGACGTTCCTCATCAACACGAGCCGTGCGGCGGTCGTGGACGAGGAGGCCGCGCGCCGGGCGATGGAGGAGAAGGACATCCGCTTCGCCACCGACGTGCCCTCCGGCGAGCCATCGGCGAAGGAGGGCGCGTTCGATCACCCTCTCGCGGCGCATCCCAACTTCTACGTCACCCACCACATCGGGGCCTCGACCGAGCAGGCGACGGAGGCTATCGGCCAAGAGGCCGTCCGCGTCGTCACGACTTACGCCGAGACCGGGCGCGTCCCGAACTGCGTCAACCTCGCCGAGCAGTCGCCCGCGACGCACCTGCTGACGGTCCGCCACCACGACCGGGTGGGCGTGCTCGCCGGCGTCCTCGACGCGGCGCGCCAGGCCGGGTGGAACGTGCAGGAGATGGAAAACCTCATCTTCGCTGGAGCCGAGGCCGCCTGTGCCCGGATCCGCTTCGACGGTGAGGAAGACGACGCGACGCTCCAGGCCATCCGCGCGCAAGACCACGTCCTCGCCGCCTCCGTCATCGCCCTCTGAGCGAGCCAAAGAAAGCCGACAAATCTACCGAGACCATCACGCTCCGCGTCACCGCTCGGTCCTCCCACGCTCTCCATTCCCCCCGCGCCGTCCATAAGCGCGCCGAAGGCGCACCCCCAGGCCCTCCTCGCCGTCGACCTCGGCCTGCGGACCGGCCTCGCGCTCTACGGGTCCGACGGGCGGCTGCGCTGGTACCGCTCGCAGCACTTCGGCTCGAACGCCAAGCTCAAGCGCGGGGCGTACGGGGTGCTGAAGGACGTGCCCGGGCTGGCCCACCTCGTGCTGGAAGGCGGCGGCACCCTCGCCGACCTGTGGACGAAAGAGGGCGAGCGGAGCGGGGTGGCCGTGCAGCGCGTCGATGCCGGTACGTGGCGGCGCACCCTGCTCTACCCCCGCGAGCGCCGCGCCGGGACGGACGCCAAAGCGCACGCTGAACGCCTCGCCCGCCGCGTGATCGAGTGGTCGGGGGCGGCGCGCCCCACCTCGCTCCGGCACGATGCCGCCGAGGCGATCCTCGTCGGCCTCTGGGGCGTGATCGGGGTAGGCTGGTTGCCAGCGGTGCCCGACGCGGTGCGGCGCTGAGCGTCGACCTTACTTAATCCAAGTTGTGGGCTGCCCATCCGTCGTGTCCGTTGACCGCAGACGACGGACGGCAGACCGCCTTGGGTGCTGGAGCCGGCGGTCCGCCGTCTGCGGTCTCGGCCCCGGAGCGCTCTTACCACACAACTTGAGTTACTTAAGCAGGACCACGCGTGTGCTGCCGGTGAACGACTTGCCTTCGAGCCGGACCGTGTAGACGCCACTCGGGAGGTCGGTGCCCTGCATCACCACGGTCTGCGGCTGACCGGCGGCGAGCGTGCCCTCGTAGAGTGTGCGAACGAGCCGGCCGGCGGTGTCGTAGAGCACGAGCGTGACCGCCTGCGCCTCCTCGACCGAGAAGCGGAGCGTCGTGGTCTGGTCGAACGGGTTCGGGTAGGGATCGTCGAGCGTGTAGCCCGTCGGCCTGGCCTGCTCCTCAGCGGCAACCGGAGGCTGCCCCCAATCGCCGACCGGCGTCAAGACGGGGCCGACGACGTAGCAGGTGCCGGGGTCGATGTCTCCCTTGGTGGCACCGGACCGGTACCAGAAGACGATGTCCTGGTCGTAGACATCGTCGCCGTTGACGATGGCCTGCGTCGCGTTGCCCTCGCCCTCAAACTCAGCGTCGCAGTTGGGCGTGCCACCTGCGAAGCCGATGCCGTCGTCGAGTTCGCCAGGCTGGTACCGGGCAATGACCGCATCCTCGCGGGCGAAGTTGTCGATGGCCGGGATACCCGTCATGGGGTTGACGGGGGTGAGGTAGTCGGCAGCACTCGGAGCCACGGTGTAACCGCGCTCGGTGGCTACGTCGGCGATGGTCCACGCGATGCCGTCGTCCGGATCGCCCCACGTCCGGCGGGTCTCGGTCTCGAAGACTACGTCCTCGGCGACGGCGCTCCGCTCCAGGACATAATCGTTGGCATTGCCCTCGATGTCGAAGTCCAGGCGCCAGTAGGCGTGGTGGCGACGTGGGTTCTGCGTGCAGACGCTGCCGGTGGAGGTGAAGCCGAAGCGGGGGTGGATCGTGCCGTCCTCGAAGAAGGTCCAGCGCGCCGTGTAGCGATACCAGCCGGCGCTGTACTGGGTCGAGAGCACGAGGCGGTCGTCGAAGCGCTCGACGGCAACGCCCTCGAACGAGCCTACGTCGTCGCAGCGGTCCGGCTCGCCGTCGTTGTTGGTGTCCACGCAGTTGGTCGGGGCTGCATCACACATCGTCTGGACGCTGCCTGGCGTCGCGTCGGCATAGCAGGTACTCACCGCGTTGTCAGCCTCGAACTGCTGATCCTGGTAGTTCCAGTCGCGGTAGCAGTCGCAGCTTTCGTTCTCATACTTCACGTTTAGGATCGGGACGTGGCCGCGCTTCAGGACTTCGCGTCCGTTGAAGGTCACGTCGCGTACTTCGAGGCCCGAGCCGACGATGCCGGTGCTGGAGGAGGGCGGGAGGAAGGACAGCGCCCAGATCGGATCTACGCCCTCGCCCTCAGGCCAGGTGATGGCGATAGGCTCGAAGGTGTCCGGGTTGCAGGATTGCGCCTCGACGTAGGGGGCTGCGAAAAGGCCCAGCAGAAGAGCAGTAAAGAGAATGCGCATGGTTCAGATCGTCGAAAGGGGGAGAGGGTGAGGGCGCTGGGCAGCGGCTAGAGGTCCGGGTAGAAGTCACGCTCGATGACGGTGCCCGAGTGCAGATCCACCACGACGAACTGGTACGATTCCAGGCGATCCTGCGACATGATGTCGAACTGTAGGCACCGGGCCGGTTTGGCGCAGGGCGCGTGCTGCTCGCCGAACAGGATAAAGCCGCCCCCGACAAGAGCGTTCGAGCGGCTCACGAGGGCACTCAGTTGCCCGTCCGCCTGGATGATGTTCATCGCCGCCTCGATCTCGGCAGGGAAGGGAGCCGACGGCGGGTTCATCTCGACGGTCTCGACGAGCACGGCCCCGTCGTAGGCGCGGCGCAGCGTCTCGCCGGTCGCGTAGTCGTAGGAGACCTCGTAGCGGTAGACCGTCTCCGTGCCGTCGGCGAGCTTGACGGGATCGTCCCAGGTGGAGACGATGTGGGTGCCGCGCATCTGGGCCGACGCTGTCGGCAGCGCGAGCGAGAAGAGGACGAGGGCCGCGAGGCACGAGGCGAAGCGGGAAGCAGGCATGAGGTTCCAGATCATCAGAAGGAGAGGGTAGACGGCAAAGATACACGCATACTCCGGCTCCTGGTTCGGCCGAGGCCAAACGCAATGCGCAGAAAAACCAGAAGCTATGTGAGGACAGCACGCACGGAGATCACGTCACCGTACGACCGTCAGGCGCTTGGCGGCCCGGTCGGTGCCGGCTGCGAGGCGGACGAGGTAAACCCCGCTCGGCAAGGTGCCTGCGTCGAACGTCGCCCCGTGCACGCCTGCCGGCTGGACTCCGTCCCGGAGCGTCGCCACACGCCGGCCGAGCACGTCGTAGACGGCGAGCGTCACGTCGGCGGCCTCAGGGAGCGTGTACCGGAGCGTCGCCATGCCTCGCACCGGATTTGGAAACGGAGCCGCGAGCGAGAGGGTGCCTTTGCCTACTCCCGATTCGTTGGCCGTGAAGAAGGGGGTTTCGAAGAGATAGACGCCGGTCTCGCCTGCTGCGAGGGCTATGATGCTGGCGTCCGCAGAGTCGAAGGGCTGGACGGCCACCCCGATACCGCGATCCGAACTCTCGAAGCTGCCAGACTCTACCTGACCGTTCTCGAACTCGCGGAGACCGTAGAAGTCGTCAGCCACGTAAGCGAGAGGAATAAGTACATCCTCGAAAAGACCAACGCTGGCATCCACGTCCCGCGCCTGCGTGAGCGTCGGAACCGTGCCGACGCTCACAATGCTGTCCGGGTCGCTGACGTCTACGAGTCGTAGGCCTTCCTGCCCGTCAGCAACCAGGGCGCTCAGCCCGAAGGTTTCCTGGTCCAGGTCGATCGCGTTGAGGAAGCCGAACGGTTCGGCGTCTAGCTGAGCGATATTCGCGGGGTCGGAGACGTCGAGCGTGAGCATTCCGCCGCCGAAGCTGACGAGGTAAGCGATATCATCGCGCACGGTCACGTCGACCGCGTTCGAGCCAATCGGGAAGCTCCCGAGTTCGGTCACGGCCCCGGGGTCGCTCGCGTCGAGGACGAGGAGGCCGCTGAAGCCGCCCGCGAGGTACACGGTCGTCCCTACCACGTCAAGGCCGAAGGCCTGATTCCCGAAGCCGTAGCTGCCGACGATCTGCGGGTCCGCCGGGTCGCTCACGTCGAGGATCGTCAGGCCGGTCCCGCCGAAGTCCGAGTCGGTGACGTAGGCCCGCCCGCCGGCCACGACCACCTCCTGCGTGTTCGGCGGCACGTCGACGCGGGCGATCTCGGCGGCCGCCTCACCGCCCGCGTCGATAACCCGAAGCTGCCCCGCGAGGTCGGTGACGTAGAGCAGGTCGCCGTCGAAGAACACCTTGTGCGAAAAGCCCGCCCCCGCGACAAAGGCCTCCTCGAAGAGATTGGAGCCCGAGAGCGAGTAGAACCCCTTGAACCGCTCGGCGACGAGGGCCGTGCCGCCGACGTCCACGCTCAGCGCCTGGCTGGCGGGGAAGAACGCGGTCTCCGCGATCGCCGCCGGGTCCGCCACGTCGAGCGCGCGCAGCCCGTCGAGGCCGGGGAGATACGCCGTGTCTTCGTCGAAGGCGATCTCGTAGGTGGTCTCGCCGCCTGTCGAGAAACTGCCGAGCGAGTCGGGTGCGGCCGGGTCGGACACGCCGAGCGCGACGAGGCCGAAGCCGCCGGTCAGCCACGCGACGCCGTCGTGGACCCGGACGTAGGTCGCAAACTCGCCGTCGGTGCCGAACGCCGCGATGGGCGACGGAGCCTCGGGGTCGGCGAGGTCGTAGATCCGAAGGCCGTCCACGCCGGTGGCGACGTAGAGCGTCTGCCCGTCCACCCACATGCCGTTGGCCGAGCCGGGCGTGCCGAGCGTAGCTACCTCGGCCGGTGCCGCCGGGTCCGAGACGTTGTAGACCACGATGCCGCTCGTGCCAGCCCCCGCGTAGGCGTAGTCGCCCGCGACGGCAACCGCGAGCAGATCGCGTCCCTCAGCCCGTCCCACCTCCCGGAGGTCCGCCGGGTCGTTTACGTCGAGGACCAGCAGGCCCGCGTCTTTCCGCAGCGCGGCGAAGGCGAGGTCGTCCCGCAGTACGAGGTCGGTGGGCTGCGCGCCGAGCACGACGCGGCCGAGCTCGAGCGGGTACATCTCCGGCGGCTCGGCCGGGCCGTCGAGGGCCGTGGCGACGAGCGCTGCGCCGTTCTGGTGCAGCACCGTCAGCCCGCCCGGCAGAGCACGCACGAGCTTGGTCGAGCCTTCGGGGAGGTACTGCCGGAGTTCGAGGTCGCTCCCGCCGCCGCTCCGGGCAGGCCCGGTAGGCGGTGCGGTGAGGCCAAGTGGAACCGGCTCGCCGGTGAGCGGATCGACGATGCGCGCATGGAGAGACTGCGCCGCCAGGCCGGGGGCGAGTAGGGCCAGCAGTAAGGCCGCCGCAAGGCGACGGATAGAGGGCGGGGCACACATACGCAGGCGCATAGCAAGGAGGCCGGGAACGGAAGGGGCGGAGCGAGAGAATGATACACGGTAGGCACGGCAGCCAGTCCGTGTCAAGCCAGCAAGCCAGACGCCGCACACATGATCGAGGTCGAGCATTTCTTCTCCTGCCCCTACTGCGGCGAAACCATCTCGATGGTCCTCGACCTCTCGGTCCCCGAGCAGACCTACGTGGAAGACTGCGAGGTGTGCTGCAACCCGATCCGCCTCGCCTACGCCACCGACGGCGAAACCGTCACCGCCTTCGAGGCGCGCAGCATCGAGCAGTGAGCCTGGACGATAAGTAAGTCTCTGTTCCGTCGGTTCGGTTGGGCGCGCTGAACAGCAAAGGAGCGTTCTCCTACGCCGGTGCAACGGTGGGGACGCTCTGGCCGAAGGATATTGGACCGAACCCTCCAGGAATTCAGCGCATCAGCGTTATGCGTCCTGTCTCGGCGTGGCTTCCATCTACCGATGACCAGATATAAACGCCACTCGGTAATCCATCGGCGTCAAACACCACCGTGTGCCAGCCCGCCCCGGGCACGCCATCCGCTAGTGTCACCACGGCACGCCCTCGAATGTCGTAGAGCGTCAGGAGCACTGGACCGGTCTCTGCAAGCGAGAGGCTGAAGGCAGCCCGCTGGGCAAACGGGTTCGGCGACACGCTCACGAACGGAGTTCCTTGCGTAGCTGCCGCGTGCCCGGCTTCCACCGTCCACGGCGCAGCCTCCATCGCCCAGCCGCTAGCGTCGCCGCTCACTGCAGGCCGCAGTAGGTCCACTATTTCGACAGTTTGACGAAGAGGATCTTCGAGATCGCGTCGAAGGCCCGCCCCGGTGCCATCTTGTGGTTGTCGCGCAGGATGTTGTGGCACTTGTGAAGCAGGTGCTGGAACTCCTTCCGGCTGAACGCCCGCAGGCTCTCGCGAGCCTCGCGCAGCCGCTTTGCATCACCCCAGTCCGACGCCTTCGGGATCTCGTTGACCTGGACGAGCTCGCCCGGCAGCCCACGCACGAGCCGGAGGAACACGGTCTGCCGTGCGTTGTGCATCACCAGAAACTCGCACGGCTCGCCGACGGCGCGGGCGTAGCTCTCGCCTTGGTAGTAGTCGCGCGGGTGGATGTTGACCGTCTCCGCCTTGCACTCGACCACGAGAACCGGCGCGGGCCGAGGCGAGCGTTGGGCGTCCTCGACTGTCGCCCACACGGCGATGTCTACGCGTGGACTCTTCGTGCCGTGCTGCGTTCGCTGCTCCTGCGCCATCTGCGCGTAGGCATAGCCGTAGTACTGACGCAGGTGCTCGATAGAGCTCTGGCGCACGCGCTCTTCGGGCTTGTCGTAGAGCCAGGCGTCGAGAGAGGAATCGGGGGCGAGAAGCGGGCAATGGATACGCCCGCTTTCGATGCGGGGCTCGGGAAGCGCCGTATTCATCAGTCGTTGAGATCGGTCGAATCATTCGGGGCGCGGAAGACACTGACCACACCCACACCCGCCGCCCGTACCGCCCCCAAGAGCCTCGGCTTTGCCCGCCCAGGCCGACTTAAGGGAACCAGCGGATAGGACGAACCATCTCACAGCCCTCCCCCCGCTCCACCACGCTAGGCATGCCCACGACTCAGAAAACCCTCCTCGTCACCACCGGCACCGGCGGCACGAGCGGGCTCAACCCGCTCAACGATCACCTCCAGCAGGGCTGGCGCGTCGCCCAGGTCGTCCCGATGGGTGGGGCCGGGAGCGGTGCGAGCGTCCGCTTCGCCGCGCTCGTCATCATCGAGCAGGACGGCGACTTGGCCGAGCAGGTGCTGGAGCAGATCGAGGAGCAGATCGAGGACAGCTTCGAGAGCCAGATCGACGAGGCGCTCGAAGGGGGGTTCGCGATGGGCGCCGCGCCGCAGGCGGACCGGCCGTCTCCGGGTGTGGGGTGGGTCAACCCCGACCTCTAGGTCCTGCACACGCGAGCGCTGCGGTCTCGCGCTCCGACGCCCCCGCGCTTTTCTCTTGACACGAACGGCTTTTCTTTTTACTTTGCATTACAAAGTTCTTGGTAATCACCTATGAGCGGATCCCGCACCGACCGCCGCACGCTCCGACGCGCCGAGCCGCCGCCCCACCCGGAGCGCCGCGCCGAGGCGCACCTCCGGTTTATCCGCGACACCATGTCGCGCACGGCCGAGTTCACCGCCGTCCCCGGCTGGGGCGGCGTAGCGATGGGTGTGACGGCCCTCGCGGCGGCCGCCTTCGCCGCGCAGCAAGCGACCGTTTTCGGGTGGATGCGCGTCTGGGCGGCCGAGGCGCTCGTCGGGATCGCGATCGGCGCGTGGGCCACGGCGCGGAAGGCGCGGGGGCACGGCGTCCCGCTCCTCAGCGGCCAGGGCCGGAAGTTCCTGCTCGGCATCGCGCCGGCCGTCGGGGCCGGGGTCGTCCTCACGCTCGCCGTCTACGGGTTCGATGTGGGACCGACGAAGGAGTATTTCGTGCGGCGCGGGGTGGTGGAGGCTACCGCGAGCCTGCGGCTCTTGCCCGGCCTGTGGCTCCTGCTCTACGGCGCGGGCGTGGTCGCAGCGGGCATGTTCTCGGTCCGGCTCGTTCCGCTGATGGGGAGCCTGCTCATGCTGACCGGCGCGCTTGCGCTCCTCGCCCCAGCGGCGTGGGGGAATGCGTTTATGGCGTTCGGCTTCGGCGGGCTGCAGATCATTTTTGGCTTCCTCATCGCACGCCGGCACGGAGGCTGACACGAGCGTCGGGTTACGAATGACGAACAACGAGTGACGACTATGGCAAAGACGACGCGTGCAAAACGGAAGGCAGCCGTGACCCCGGCCCCGGACCTCGACAAGCTGATCCACGAGCGGATGCGGCTCGGGATCGTCAGCGCGCTCGCCGCGGGCGGGGCGATGAGCTTCGGCGACCTCAAGGCCGTGCTCGGCACGACCGACGGCAACCTGAGCGTCCACGCCCGCAAGCTCGAGGACGCGGGCTACCTCGCCTGCCGCAAGTTCTTCGACGACCGCACGCCCAGGACCGAGTACGAGCTGACGACTGCGGGCCGCCGGGCGCTGGAGACCTACCTCGACCAGATGGAGGCGATCATCTCGGCCGCGCGGCGGTGAGGCGAGGTGCCATCGAAGGCGACGGCACCTGGGCGAACGCCGTTCGCCCCTACAGACGTGAAGCGGACGCTGCGCTCGCTGCTCTCTGCCTTTTTACTTTACAAAACAAAGTTGTTTATGAAACACCCATCGAACAGCCTGCACGCCGCCCTCATCATGGACGGCAACGGCCGCTGGGCGACGGCACAGGGGCTGGCCCGCACCGCCGGCCACCGCGCCGGGGTCGAGACGGTCCGCCGGATCGTCGAGGCCGCGCCGGAGCTTGGTGTCGGGACGCTCACGCTCTACGCGTTTTCGTCCGACAACTGGAAGCGTCCGTGGACGGAAGTGGCGGCGCTGATGGCCCTGCTGCGGCGCTACCTCCGCGCCGAGGCACCGAAGCTGAAGCGCGAGGGCGTCCGGCTCTGCGTCATCGGCCGCCGGGACCGGCTGCCGGGGGCCGTCCGCGCCGCGATTGCCCGCGCCGAGTGGGAGACGCGCGGCGGGCAGCGGCTCGCGCTCCGCATCGCGGTGGACTACTCGGCCCGCGACGCACTCTGCCGAGCCGCCGGCCGGCTCCGCCCGGACCCGACGCGCGACGCTTTCGCGGGTGCCCTCGCCGAGGCGATGCACAGCCCGGCCGCGCCGGACGTGGACCTCCTCCTCCGCACCGGCGGCGAGCAGCGGCTGAGCGATTTCCTGCTGTGGGAGTGCGCCTACGCCGAGCTCGTCTTCACCCCCACCCTCTGGCCCGACTTCACCGCCGCCGACCTCGGCGCGGCCGTCGCGGACTTCCGCCGCCGGGACCGCCGCTTCGGCGGGCTGAGCGGCGACGGGAGCGGCCTGGGCACAGCATGCTGCGCCCCTACGGGTGCCGTAAGTGAGGACTAGCGCTTCGGTCTCGGCCCGCCTCCTCCCTAGAGTCTCAATCCTCTAACCTCAACACCCAACCGACATGATCAAACGCATCATCGCCATCGCCTTCATCTTCGGCTGCACGACCGTTGCCTGGTTCATCCTCGGCGGGGCCGTCACGGTCCGCACGAACGAGCAGGACGTGGCCACCCGCAGCGCCGTCGGCGCGCTCTGGGGCGGGCCACAGGTCCAGCAAGCCCCCCTCGTCCAGCGGCTCGTGCCGTACGAGGAGACTGTCGCCGACCTCGTGGACGGGAAGCCGGCGACGCGCACCGTCGAGCGCGTCCGCGCCGAGGTCCACCCGCTCGCGAGCAGCGATCTCCGCGCCCACCTCGCGCTGGAGCACCGGAAGAAGGGCCTGCTCTGGCACCCGACCTACGAGGTCGACTTCGCCGGGCGCTACAGCATCCGCAACGAGGCCGAGGAGCCGAGGACCTTCCGCGTCCAGTATCCCTTCCCGACGGGCGCGCCGGTGCTCGACGGCTTCCGGTTCACGTTCGGCGGGAAGGACGAGGGCGAGGCGGTGATCGAGAACGGGCGCGCCGTGCGCGAGGTCGAGTTGGAGCCGGGCGAGACGGCGAGCTTCCGGGTCGGCTACCGGTCGCAGGGCACCGAGACCTGGCGCTACGACTTCGGCGAGCGCACCGAGCAGGTCCGCGACTTCCGCCTCGCGATGGCGACGGACTTCGGGAAGATTGACTTCCCGGCAGGCACCCTCGCGGCGACCAGGAAGACGCGGACCGACGACGGCTGGGCGCTCGACTGGAGCTACGCCCACCTCGTGGCCGACGCCGGGATTGGGATGGCGATGCCGGAGCGGCTCAACCCCGGCCCGGGGGTGAGCCGGGTGACGTTCTTCGCGCCGGTCTCGCTGTTCCTGTTCTTCTTCCTGCTCTTCCTGATGAGCCTGATGCGCGGCGTGCGCCTGCACCCGATGCACTACTTCTTCCTCGGGGCGTCGTTCTTCGCGTTCCACCTGCTGCTCTCCTACCTCGTGGACCACCTGTCGGTCCACCTCGCGGTGGCCGTCTGCTCGGCGGTCTCGGTGGGCCTCGTGGTGTCGTACATGCGGCTCGTGACCGGGGCGCGGTTCGCGCTGGTCGAGGTCGGGCTGGCGCAGCTCGTCTACCTCGTCGGGTTCGCCTACACCTTCTTCCTCGAAGGCTACACCGGGCTGACGATCACGGCGCTCTGCATCGTGACGCTCTTCGGGGTGATGCAGCTCACGGGGCGCGTGGACTGGGAGCACCTGCTGGCGCGGCCGGAGAACCCGGCTCGGGTAGCCTGAAGGCATCGGCCGGGGCAGGGCAAAGGAGACACAGGGAGAAGCTGATCCGCCCTTGCGGGTTGTCCCTCCCGTGTCTATCCTCCCCGCCCCGGCCTTCTCCATTCAACCGCAGGCTCATGTACCGACTCCCACTCGTGCTCGCCCTCCTCGTCGCGGCTCCGCTCGCGGCGGCGCAGGACGCGCCCCGCAGCGCGGCCCTCGCCACCGCCCTCGACCACCTCAACGGCCAGCGCGCCGCCCTCGGCCTCAGCGCAGCCGACCTCGCCGACGTGGCCGTCACCGACGAGTATACCAGCCGCACCAGCGGCGTGACCCACCTCTACCTCCGCCAGACCGTCGGCGGCATCGAGGTCTTCAACGCCCGCGCCAGCGCTCACGTCGCGCCCGACGGCGCGGTGCACGCGCTCACGAGTAGCTTCGTCCCGAGCGCGGCGCGTGCGGCTAACGCGCCCGAGCCGTCGCTGACACCGGAAGAGGCCGTCGAGGCGGCAGCAGGCCACCTCGGGCTGTCGCTGGGCGCGGCGGCGGCAGTGGTGGAGCCGATGGACGCGCGCAAGCGGCTCACGCTGAGCGAGGCCGGCGTCTCGCTGGAGCCGATTCCCGTCCAGCTCGTCTACTTTGCGACCGAGAAGGGCGCGCTGCGCCTGGCGTGGGACCTGGCGATCTACCAGCTCGACGGTGAGCACTGGTGGAACCTGATCGTCGACGCCGAGACGGGCGCGGTGCTAGCCCAGTACGACTGGATCGTCCACGACGAGTGGCACGAGCCGCCTGCGCTCACCGACCTCCGCCCTTTCTCGCCCGAGCCCAGCCTCGGGGCACGCAGCACCGGCGGGGGGGCAACCTATAACGTGTGGGCGTACCCGCTGGAGGCCCCCTCGTTCGGGGGCCGCACGCTGGAGGTGAACCCGGCTGACCCGGCGGCCTCGCCCCTCGGCTGGCACGACGACGGCTCAGCGCAGTACACGATCACGCGCGGCAACAACGTCCATGCGTACGAGGACCGCAACGCCGACAATGCGCCCGGCTACGCCCCTGACGGCGGCGCGGCCCTCTCGTTCAACTTCCCCGTCGATCTCAGCGCGCAGTCGCCCGTCGAGTACCAGGATGCGGCGATCACGAACCTGTTCTACTGGAACAACCTCATCCACGACGTGATGTACCGCTATGGCTTCGACGAGGCGGCGGGCAACTTCCAGGAGGACAACTTCGGCAACGGCGGCCTCGGCGATGATTACGTGCGGGCGGAGGCGCAGGACGGAAGCGGGAGGAACAACGCCAACTTCGGCACCCCGCCCGACGGCAGCCGGCCGCGGATGCAGATGTTCGAGTGGAACGGCTCGCCGAGCTTCGAGATCAAGGCTCCGGCAGGGATCGCCGGGGGGTACGACACCGAACCCGCCACCTTCGGACCGAGCTTCCCGGCGAGCCTTCCGACGACCGCAGAGTCCGCCGCCGACGCCATCCCCCAGATCGTCCCCGTCGTCAGCCTCGACGGCGGCGGCCAGGACGGCGACGATGGGGCCGACCGCGCCTGCGAGGCCATCATCAACACGGTCGAGGTCGCAGGCAACATCGCGCTTATCGAGCGTGGTGGCTGCGAGTTCGGCCTCAAAGCCCTCGCCGCTGAGGACGCAGGGGCCGTCGGCGTGATCGTCCACAACAACGCCCGCACCGGCTCCGGTGAGAACGGCAGCCCCGAGGACCTCATCGAGATGGGGCCCGGTTCATTCGGAGACCAGGTCACGATTCCGGCAGCGTTCGTCCGCCAGAGCACGGGGCTGACGATCGTCGCGAACGCGCCCGTCCGGGGTGCCCTCCTCGCGCGCCCCGACCGCGACTCGGACCTGGACAACGGCGTGATCGTCCACGAGTACGGCCACGGCATCTCCAACCGCCTCACCGGCGGTCCCGGCACGTCCAGCTGCCTCGGCAACCGGGAGCAGATGGGTGAGGGCTGGAGCGACTACTACGGCCTCATGTTCTCCATGCGCCCCGGTGACACCCCCGGGCAGGTCCGCAGCATCGGCACCTACGTCACCTTCCAACCGACCGACGGCGGCGGCATCCGGCCGTTCCCGTACTCGACCGACATGAGTGTCAACCCGACCACCTACGGCGACATCGGCAGCGGCTTTTCGATCCCGCACGGGGTGGGGAGCATCTGGGCCAACATGCTGTGGGAGATGACCTGGGACCTCATCGCCGAGGAAGGCTTCGCGGCCGATCTCATCTCGGGCAACGGCGGCAACACGATCGCCCTTCAGCTCGTCACCGAGGGGCTGAAGCTGCAGTCGTGCTCGCCGGGCTTCGTCGATGGGCGCGACGCGATCCTGGCGGCCGACGCACTGCTCTACGGGGGTGCCTACTCGGACATCATCTGGCGCGCCTTCGCCCGGCGCGGCCTCGGCTTCAGCGCCAGCCAGGGCTCGTCGAACTCGGTCAACGACGGCAACGAGGCGTTCGACCTACCGCCGGACCTTCGGACGACCTCGGCCGGCATCGGAGCCGTCCGGGGATCCCACGCGCTGTCGGGGGCCTACCCGAACCCGTTCAGCGGGCATACTCAGTTCACCGTCGAGGTAGCGGCTGCCCAGGAGACCAGCGTCGTCGTTTACGACGCGATGGGGCGCACGGTGGCCCGGCTCCACGACGGCTTGCTGAGTCCAGGTGTCCCCCACGCGTTTGAGCTGGACGGGGCAGACTTGGCCTCGGGCGTGTACGTGGTCCGTGCCACGGGTGAGCACTTCACCGCTACCCGTCGCATCACGCTCCTGCGGTAGGCCGTCCCCGCCGGGGCGTTTCTCACAGGCCGGTAACAAGAGTGCGAGAAGTCGCCTCTCCCTTGCAGAGAGCGGCTTCTAGTAGTATCCTCTAGTCTTCGTTCCTCTTTCCCACTACCCCCAGAGGCTCATGCACCGACTTCTACTCGCGCTCACGCTACTTGCTGTGAGCGCCCCGCTCACCTTTGCGCAAAGCGCCGAGCTTTCGACCGCGCTGGAGCACCTCAACGCGCAGCGCGCCACGCTCGGCCTGACCGAAGCCGACCTCGCGGACGTCGCCGTCACCGACGAGTACACCAGCCGCACCAGCGGCGTGACCCACCTCTACCTCCGCCAGACTGTCGGCGGCATCGAGGTCTTCAACGCCCGGGCCAGCGCCCACGTCGCCCCCGACGGCGGCGTCCACGCCGTGCGCTCGTCGTTCGTCCCGAGTGCGGCGCGGGCCGCCAACACCGCCGAGCCGACGCTGACGCCGGCCGGGGCCGTGTCCGCGGCGGCGGGGCACCTCGGGCTGTCGCTGGGCGCGGCGGCGGCAGTGGTGGAGCCGATGGACGCGCGCAACCGGCTCACGCTGAGCGCGGCCGGCGTCTCGCTGGAGCCGATTCCCGTCCAGCTGGTCTACTTCGCAACGGACGAGGGCGCGCTGCGCCTAGCGTGGGACCTGGCGATCTACCAGCTCGACGGTGAGCACTGGTGGAACCTGATCGTCGACGCCGAGACAGGAACGGCGTTGGCGCAGTACGACTGGGTTATCCACGACGAGTGGGCGCATGACGAGGCGCACGCACCGGCTGACTACCGGCCCGTCGCGGCCAGCCCGATGGTTGGTGCTCGGGGTGCCGCTGCCGGCTCCTACAACGTGTGGGCGTACCCGCTGGAGGCCCCCTCGTTCGGGGGCCGCACGCTGGAGGTGAACCCGGCCGACCCGACCGCCTCGCCGCTGGGGTGGCACGACACCGGCGCGGTGCAGTACACGATCACGCGCGGCAACAACGTCCACGCCTCCGAGGACCGCGACGCCAACAACGTCCCCGGCTACGCCCCCGACGGCGGCGAGAGCCTCATCTTCGACTTCCCGATCGACTTCGAGACGCAGTCGCCCGTGGAATACGAGGACGTGGCGATCACGAACCTGTTCTACTGGAACAACCTCATCCACGACGTGATGTACCGCTACGGCTTCGACGAGGCCGCGGGCAACTTCCAGCAGAACAACTTCGGCAACGGCGGCCTCGGCAACGACTACGTCCAGGCCGACGCGCAGGACGGGAGTGGAACCAACAACGCCAACTTCGGCACTCCGCCCGACGGCAGCCGGCCGCGGATGCAGATGTTCCAGTGGGATGCCCCGCCGATCTTTGAGGTGACCGCACCGGCTGAGATTGCGGGGCAGTACCCGACGGCCCCGGCCAGCTTCGGCCCGCCTTTCCCCAGCGGCGCTGAGGTTTCCAGCATCGTTCCGGTCGTGAGCTTCGACGGCGGCAGCCAGGACGGCGACGACGGAGCCGACCGCGGCTGCGAAGAGTTCTTCAACGTCGACGAGATCGAGGGCAACATCGCACTCATCGAGCGTGGGGACTGCAGCTTTGTTGTCAAGGTGCGTAACGCGCAAGACGCCGGTGCCACCGGCGTCATCGTTCATAACAACGCACGGACGGGGACCGACGAGACGGGATCACCCGAGGATCTTGTCAACATGGGCCTCCCTCAGGGAGATAACGACAGCGACATAACAATCCCTTCGGCGTTTGTGCAGCAGAGCACCGGCCTCTCGCTCGTCGCCAACTCGCCCGGCGCGGAGGGCGCGCTCTCGGCCCAGCTCAGCCGCGACTCGGACCTGGACAACGTCGTGATCGTCCACGAGTACGGCCACGGCATCTCCAACCGCCTCACCGGCGGCCCCTCGGCGGCCTCCTGCCTCGGCAACCAGGAGCAGATGGGTGAGGGCTGGAGCGACTACTACGGCCTCATGTTCTCCATGCGCGAGGGCGACACGGCCGAGCAAGGTCGCGGCATCGGGACCTACCTCCAGTTCGACGAGACCACTGGCGGCGGCATCCGGCCGTTCCGGTACTCGACCGACATGAGCGTCAACCCGACCACCTACGGCGACATCCGCTCGGGCCTTTCGATCCCGCACGGGATCGGGAGCGTCTTCGCCAACGCGCTGTGGGAGATGACCTGGGGCCTCATCGCCGCCGAAGGCTTCGACGGCGACCTGATTGGCGGCACGGCGGGCAACAACATCGCCCTCCAGCTCGTGACCGAAGGGCTGAAGCTGCAAGCCTGCTCGCCGGGCTTCATCGATGGGCGCGACGGCATCCTGGAGGCAGACAGCCTGCTCTACGGGGGTGCCTACTCGGACATCATCTGGCGTGCCTTCGCCAAGCGCGGCATGGGCGTCGGTGCCAGCCAGGGCTCGTCCGGCGTCGTCGGGGACGAGACCGAAGACTTCGACCTCCCCGCGACGGTCTCCACCGAGGAGACGGCCGAGCCGGGCGTCTACGCGCTGTCGGCGGCCTACCCGAACCCGTTCACCGGGCGCACCCAGTTCACCGTTGAGGTGAGCGAGCCCCAGCAGGTCTCCGTCCTCGTCTACGACGTGATGGGGCGCACGGTGGCCCGGCTCCACGAGGGCCTGCTGGCTGCGACCGTCGAGCACACCTTCGAGCTGGACAGTGCAGGCCTAGCTTCGGGCGTCTACCTGATCCGCGCCACGGGCGAGCAGTTCACCGCCACCAGGCGCGTGACGCTGCTGCAGTAGCCCGGCACTAGCCACCCAGTCCTGCGACCGACTCGGCGGCAGGCTCTCCACGCGGAGGGCCTGCCGCTTTCTTTTGGTAAGCGGCGATAGCAGAACTATGCTTCTCTATACTGGACTATGCTATATTTGCTCACCTCTCAAGCGACACCACCCCGCCATGCCTAGAACAGCAGCCTTATTCGTTTTTCTACTTGCACTCCTCAATGGTTGCGACTCTACAACCAACTCACCGCCCTATCCCACAAACTACTATGGAAGTGGAATAGCTCAAACGAGTGAGGGGAACCCAACAGTACTCTCTATTCCTGTCATTCCTGGCATGAGCCAGGCCAATTATGTCAATCTCAAACCCAATTACGATTACAAACCGTTCTCGTGGTCCCATCCCCTGGGAGGGATTATTATCTCTGATTGGGTTGGGCTCCAGCCGCCGAACGCCTCTCTTAGCTACACATATGAAGACATGGGTTTTGGACCCACCCCTCTCGACAGACTACTGAACCTGGGAGTCCGGATGGGTTCTCCCAACGATCTACTCTCCTCAGGAATCATTGATAAAGTTGAAGTTTTATCTGGAAGTATTACTCTTCCCGTAGAGCTAGATCACTGGAATGGTGCCATACTGTATGATGAAGAAGTAAATTTCGTATCCATAAATATATCACAGCAATCGAGCTTCAACAGGGCAAGCGCAATTACGCATGAGTACTCGCCGGGGTCCTATGATTACTTTAATGTAAGGGGAGGAGGAGAACCTGGGGTTTTCATGTACATCGACACTGCTAATCTTGATCCGTTTAGGAGCAACCTTGCTAATGCTGACAACCAGTGCAATGAACCCTCTAGTCAACTCAAAAATTATTCTCATACGTTTTCTTTACAGAAGAGAAATATACCTCTCGGCACTCCGATCAAAATTGGGGCCTATGCTCAGGTAGGAGAACTCGCGCTAACATCACCGAACTGCGATGGTAAAATAGACCGTACAGCTAGCGTCTTTGACGTAGAGGCATTATCATTTTCTCTATTTGAGTCTTCCGGGAGTGCCAATCTGAGTGTGGACGGTGACACAGAGTCGCCGACAACCATACCGGCTGGTACAGTTCCTAATCAGGTTACGGTTGATCTTTTAGCTCCGAATTCGTCTGAGACCATTTCAAGGATTTGGGTTCGCGCTTCCGGTGATGAAATCTTCTCACGTGCATTTCCGCAGATCAATGGTACGCAAGCCTATCTCATCCTTTCAAATTGGGATACGCATTACATAATTGTCTCGACAAGTGACGGACGTGTAGGAAGATTCGTAGTTGAGTTATGTGGAGGTACGGCCGTTTGTGAAAACAGTTGATGACAGAATCTTTTGCTCGCCAAGCGGCAGGCTCTCCACGCAGAGGGCCTGCCGCCTTTTTTACAGCGTCGTCTCGTGCTTGACAAGCTTGGCGACGAAGAACGCCTCCATCTTCTCGCTTGGGAGGATGCGGCGGGCGTGCCGGACGCCCGGCAGCGGCTTACCCTTCCACTCGGCGAGCGCAGCCTGCGCTCGCGCCTCCGGCGGCAGCGCGACGGGCACCACCTCGACGCGCCCGTCGAACCTCTGGACCATCCGGCTCAGCACGACTTCGTTTTCCTCGGGCGCGAAGGTACAGGTGGAGTAGACGAGCGTACCGCCGGGGCGGAGGCTCTGGACCGCCGAGAACAGGAGCCGCCGCTGCTTGCGTGCCATCTCCTTGACCTTGCGCGGGCTCCAGTAGCGGAACGTCTCGGGGTCGGCCAGCCGAAAGCGCCCCTCGGTCGAGCACGGCGCGTCGAGGAGGACGCGGTCGAAGTGCTCGGGGCGGTGCCGCCAGACCGTTGCGCCGTCGCGGTGGAAGGTGCGGACGCACGTCGCGCCCTGCGCCTCCAGGTTGGCCCGCAGCTTGAAGAACCGCCCCCGGACGGCCTCGACCGCCGCGATCTCGCCCGCGTCGCCCATCAGGCAGACCAGTTGCCGCGTCTTGCTCCCCGGCGCGGCGCACAGGTCGAGGACTCGCTCACCCGGCTGCGGGCCGAGCACGAGCGGCGGAAGCTGACTGGCAAGGTTCTGCACGTAGAGCCGTCCCTCGGCGTACGCGGGTGAGGCGAGGAGCCCGGCCCGCTCGTCCGCCGCCACCCAGTACGCGCCGGGGAAGCCTGCGATCGCCTGCGGGTGCAGCCCCCCGCCTTCGAGCGCTGCGACGGTCGCCGCCGGCTCGGCGCGCAGCGTGTTGATGCGGAAGCCCGTCGCCTGCGGCGCGCCGAAGCTCTCCAGGACAGACCCCTGCTCGTCCGGCGGAACGATCTGGGCGAGTCGGTCGAGGAAGACGGCAGGGAGCATGGCAGAAGACGGAGGACGGTAGACAGAAGACCGTGGGTGTGGCTAACTTACTCAGCCCGCTCCGTCCTCTGTCCTCCGTCCCACCGTCCTCTGCCCACGTCCCGCCGATTTAACGGTTGCTTTTCGGGGGCCGATGTCAGTATCTAACACCTCACCCCGCACCACGCTCCGAACGCATGCACGCCGGCGGCGACGACGATATCATCCGCTGTTCGTTCTGCAACCTGACCGCGCAGGAAGTGGCTTCGATGGTCGCCGGCCCCGGCGTCTACATCTGCGACCGCTGCATCCACGACGCCTCCGGGATCGTGCGCGGCGACCTCGTGCTGAACCCGCCGCCGAGCCGCCCGGTCAGCACGCGCTCCCACCGCCTCACGCCGGGCGAGATCAAGGAGGCGCTCGACGCGTACGTCATCGGGCAGACCCGCGCCAAGCGCGCGCTCGCCGTCGCCGTCTACAACCACTACAAGCGGCTCGAAGCGCAGGAGTACCTCCACGACGACGTGGAGCTGGAGAAGTCCAACATCCTGCTCGTCGGCCCGACGGGGACCGGCAAGACGCTCCTCGCCCGGACGCTCGCCCGCGTCCTCGACGTGCCGTTTTCGATCTCCGACGCGACGGCCCTCACCGAGGCCGGCTACGTCGGCGAGGACGTGGAGAGCATCCTCAGCCACCTCCTCCAGGCGGCCGACTACGACCTCGAGCGCGCCCAGCGTGGGATCATCTACATCGACGAGATCGACAAGATCGCCCGCAAGTCGGACAACGCCTCGATCACGCGCGACGTCTCCGGCGAGGGCGTCCAGCAGGCGCTGCTCAAGATGCTTGAAGGGACCGTCGCCGGCGTCCCGCCGAAGGGCGGGCGCAAGCACCCCGAGCAGAGCCTCGTTCCCTTCGACACCTCGAACGTGCTCTTCATCGTAGGCGGCGCGTTCGCCGGGCTCCAGGACGTGATCGCCCGGCGGATGAGCGCCTCGCAGATCGGCTTCACCGCGGGCTCGGAGCGCCGTTTCGACAAGAACGACCCGGCCATCTTCCGGCACGCCGAGCCCGACGACCTGCTCAAGTTCGGCCTCATCCCCGAACTCGTCGGCCGGCTGCCAGTGCTGGCCGCGCTCGACCCGCTCACGCCGGAGGCGATGAAGCGCATCCTGGTCGAGCCCAAGAACGCGCTCGTCCGGCAGTACCAGAAGCTCCTCGCGATGGACGGCGTGGACCTGGTCTTCGACGACGAGGCGCTCGACGCGTTCGTCGAGCGGGCGCAGGCCCTCGGGACCGGCGCGCGCGGCCTCCGCAGCGTGATGGAGCAGACAATGCTCGACGTGATGTTCGACCTCCCGAGCCGCAGGGCGATCGGCCTGTGCCGCGTCTCGGGCGCGACCGCGCAGGGCGCCGCCCCGCCGGTGCTGGAGGAGCGCAAGGCGACGGCGTAGGAGCGGAAGAGCGGAGGTACGGAAGAGCGAAAGAGGTTTAGGCCCTGTCGACACGCTATTCTTCCCTGCTTCCGCTCGTCCCCGCTTCCGCTCTTAACCATGGGTGCATCCTATATTAGGGCGACTCAACCCGTCGCCCTATGGCCTCCGCGCTGCCCCGGCCTCTGCGCTCGCTCCTCGACGCCGCGAAGTTCTACCTCGCCGGCGTGTGGACGCGTATCAACGAGGTACCCGTCTTCATCTGGGCGCAGGCGATCGCGTTCAAGGTGCTCGTCACGATCCTGCCGCTGATCCTGCTTGCGACGGGCGTCTTCGGCATGGTGATGAAGCAGGAGAACCCGTTCGACGCGGTCGCGGGCTACCTCCGGACGTTCTTGCCGCCGGGCCAGAGCGAGACGCTCGTCGAGCTCCTCTTCCAGGTCCAGGATGCCTCCTCGGCCATCACCATCTTCGGGTCGGTGTTCCTCCTGGTGACGGTGATCACGCTGTTCTCGGCGCTGCGCTACGTCATCGCCACGGCGGTCCGCAACGAGCCGGACTACCGCCCCCTTCTCGGCGGCTACGTCTTCGACCTGCGCATGACGGCACAGGTGAGCCTCCTCTTCCTGCTGTCGTTCGCGCTGACGTTCTCGCTCAACTACGTCAGCGCGGCGAGCACCGAGGTGCTGGCCGGGTGGGGCTTCGACCCGGACTTCCTCAAGCGCGGCTGGGGCCTTGTGCTCCGGCTCGTGTCGCTGCTCGTCCCGTATGCGATCTCGGTGCTGATGTTCGTGCAGCTCTACTACTTCATCCCCCAGCCCTCGCCGTCGTCGCGGAGCGCGTTCTTCGGCGCGGCCTCTTCGGCGGTGCTCTTCGAGCTTGCCAAGAACGGGTTCACGATCTACGCGACGTACACCAGCACCTTCAGCCGCTACAGCGAGACGAGCGTCCCCGCGGCGGCGGCCGATGCGACCGCCCGTGCGGCGTTCGACGCCACCGAACCGGCCCTCGGGGGGCTGGGCAACGTCTTCGGCGTGCTGCTGGCCTTCGTGTTCTGGGTTTATTTCTCCGGCCTCGTCCTCATCATCGGGGCGATCATGACCGGGCTGCACGAGCGCCGCAACCACCCGGGCCGGAGCCGGATCAGGGCGTTCTTCCGAGGTCTCTTCGGAAAAGAAGCGGAGGACGAGGAGACGGTGGAACCGGACGGCCCGTCGCTGGATGCAAGGGCGCCGGACGCCAGGGCCGCCGCATCGGCCCCTCCGACCGGCGACGGAGCCCCGCCGTCGCTCCCCCGCACCTCTGCTTCCTGACTCCTCTCCCGCGCTGCCCGGCCTATGCGCCGCCGTCCCCTCTCCCTTCCTTTTCTCATCGCAGGTTTCGCCCTCACCCTCGCCTGGACCGGCGCGGCGGTCGCCCAGGACCCGCTGTTCCTCGTCGACGACCAGACGCAGGTGCGCTCGATCCGGTTCACGTTCGCCGAGCGGCAGACCTTCGAGCCGGACCTGCTGCGGGAGCAGATCGCGCTGACGGACCAGCCGGGCTTGCTCTTCTTCGGGCCGGGGACCCGGAGCACGCTCGACGGCATCCCGGTCCTCGGCTGGCTCATCCCCGGCCTCGGCGTCCACCCGTTCCTGCCGATCGAGATGCAGAAGGACGTCGTCCGGCTGCGGCGCTTCTACAACCGCAACGGCTTCCTCCAGCCGGAGATCGACTGGCTCACCGACCTCGACACGACGAGGAACACGATCAAGGTGCTCTTCACGATCGACGAGGGCCCGCCGCTGCTGCTGGACAACCTCGCCTTCCAGGACACCACCGGCCGGCCGGCCGTGGAGCAGCTTCCAGCCAGCCTCCATCCCGCCTGGAACGCCTTCCGCGACCGGATCGCGCTCCAGCAGGGCGAGCGGCTCGACGACTTCCGGCTCCTCCAGCTCGAAGACGCCACGCTGAGCTGGGTGCGCGACCAGGGCTACGCTTTCGCCCGCGTAGAGGCCGAGAGCGACGTGGACTCGCTCGCTAACCGGGCCGACGTCACGATCCGCCTCGCGGCCGGGCCGCGCGGGCGCGTCAGCGAAATCCAGGTCGAGGGCTCGGACTCGGTCAGCCCGAACGTAGTGCGGCGCGAGCTCCCGTTCCGCGAGGGCGACCGGTTCTCGTTCAGCGAACTCGTCGAGGGGCAGCGCGAGGTCTTCGGCCTGAACCTTTTCCAGATCGCGCTCGCCGACGTGCCCGAGGGCCAGCCCGAGGACTCGAGCGTCGTCGTCCGCCTCCGGGTGCGCGAGGGCGAGGCGCGCATCGTCTCGGGGTCCGTCGGCTACCTCTCCGAGGCCGGCGCGACGACGCAGGCCCAGTGGACCCACCGCAACTTCTTCGGCGGGGCGCGCACCTTCACCGCCTCGGCCGTCGCCAACACCGGTGCCGGGGCGATCGTGAGCGAGCCGCAGCGGCTCTACCGGGCGTCGGTCCTCCTCCGCCAGCCCTACTTCCTGAACCGCCGCCTCGCGCTCCTGGGCTCCCCGTTCGCCGAGTTCCGCGACGACGACCGCAACGAGTCGACGACGTACGGCGGCACGGCGACGCTGCTCTACGAGGTGGAGCCGCTCAAGACGGCCTCGCTCCAGTACGGGATCGAGCTGCGCGACGTGCAGGAGTTCCGCACGGCCAGCACGGCCAACCTCGACCTCGCCACGCTCCTCGACTTCGCCCGCCAGGACTCGCTCCAGGACGTACTCGCCGGGCGCGTGGACCGCAGCACGCTCGCGGTGGCGGGCAGCTACGGCGCGCTCGACGACGACCTCGACCCACGCCGGGGGTACATCCTTCGCCCCACCGCCGAGGTCGCCCTCCCCCTCCCGATCACGAGCGTCGAGTACGGCCGGCTCGGGGCGACGGCGACGGGGTTCTTCCCGCTCACCGAATCGATCGGGCTCTACGGGCGCGTGAACGGCGGGCGGCTCTTCGCGTTCGGCACGAGCGTGCCCGGCAGCGGGGCCGACGACGCCCTCACCGAATTCGTCCGCCTGCGGAACGTCGTCTTCCTCGGCGGCGGCACGGGCGACGTGCGCGGGTGGGGCATCGGCCTGCTCGGTCCCAAGGTCCCGGACGTCGAGCAGCGCATCACCGAGGCGACCCTCACCACGCCGGCCGACACCACCCTGCGGGCGAGCCGCTACGTCGGCATCGGCGGGCTGTCGAAGGTGACGGCCACGGCCGAGGTCCGCCTTCCGTTCCCCGGCTTCGGCCCGAACTTCGGCACCTTCGTCTTCCTCGACGCCGGGCGCGTCTGGACCAGCGACGAGCGCTTCCTGACCGACGAGGAGCCGGACCCCCGCTTCGACGGCCTCGACATCAACCCCGACCGGTTCTTCTACGCGGCCGGAGCCGGGATGGCGTTCGCCACGCCCGTCGGCGCGATCCGCTTCTCGGTCGGCTACAAGCTGAACCCGGACTACTTCGACCTCCGCAGCCCGCAGGACGTGCTGAACGCACTCCAGAACGGGGAGCCCCTGGCGGACGTGCCAACGAACGAGCTTCCGATCTTCGGGCTGTTCACGATTCCCGAGTCGAACCGCATCCACCTCCACTTTTCCATCGGGCAGACGTTTTAGGGCTTTTAGCTTTCGGCTACTGGCTTTCAGCTCTTCGCCCCCTTCGCTCTGCCCGCAGCCGACAGCCAGTAGCTGACAGCCACCACATGGCCGGCACCGACCTCAATACTACCCCGTCCTCCGACGCCCCGCCGAAGCGGAGCCTCGGGGTCCGCCTAGCCACCTGGCTCGGCATCGCGCTCGCGGTGCTCGTTGGGGTCGTGCTCGTGGCGGCGCTCCTGCTGCGGACGGAGTGGGGCCGAAGTAAGGTGCAGGACATTGCGGTGGCGCAGGTCCAGAACCTGCTCGCCGAGGGCGGCACGGTCACCGTAGACCGGCTCGACGGCGGCTTCCTCACGGGCGCGCGCCTCCTCGGACTGGAGATCCTGCAAGACGGCGAGACGGTCATCCGCATCGATACGGCACGCGCGGACTACCAACTGCTCACCCTGCTCCGCAAGCGGCTCGCGCTCGGCGAGGTCGTCATCTCCGGCGTCGAGGTCGTCGCCCGCGAGGACGCTGACTCGACGTGGAACTTCGCCCGCGTGCTCAAGCCCGCCGCCGAGGACACCTCGGCCTCGGCGTTCACGGTCACACTCGACGAGGCGCGGATCACGCGGGGCCGCGTCGAGACCCGGTTCTATTCGGCGACGGGTGACTCTGTGCTGACGGTCGATGGGCTGAACGCGACACTGAGCGGCTTCCACTTCGGACCGGGACGGCTCGAAGGCACGCTCGACACGCTCTACGCCACGGCGACGCCGAACGCCGGCGGCCCCGTCCAACTCGCCATGGCCGGAGGTTTCGGGGACGACCAGGCGATGCTACGCAGTTTCCTCCTCACCTCGGACCGGAGCGACGTCCGGGCCAGCGGCCGCATCGACTACGGGGGCGAGGACCTCACCTTCGACGCCGACCTCCAGGCCAGCCCACTGGCCTTCGCCGACGTGCGCGCCTTCGCCCCGGTCCCGCTCTACGGCACGCCCACCATCCGGCTCCAGGCCAACGGCACGCCCCAGGACATCCTCGCCCGCCTCGACGCCGAGTTCGCCGAGGGCGGCACGGTCGACCTCAGCGGGGCCTTCTCGGGCGGCAGCGCGACCGGCCCCGTCCGCTACGCCGCCGAGGGCACCGTCCGCGACCTCGACCCCGGCCGCCTCCTCGGCAACCCCGCCTTCGCCGGGGCCCTCAGCGCCGACCTCGACCTCGACCTCAGCGGCCCGAGCCGCGAGGCGCTCGACGGCACGCTCGACGTGAAGGTGCGCCCGACGACGCTGGGCGAGCGGACCATCGAGCGGGCCGACCTCGTCGGGCAGTTCACCGGCGGCCAGCTTCAGTTCACGCTCGGCGCGGCGGTGCCCGGCGCGCGCGTCTTCGCCGAGGGCACGGCACGGCCCTTCGCCGACGTACCGCGCTACAATGTAGACGGACAGGTCCAGGACGTGGACCTCGCGCGGCTCCTCCAGAACCCCGAGCAGCCCGGCCGCTTCGCCGGGACGTTCGCCGCCGAGGGCCGGGGGTTCGCACCCGAGACGGCGGTCGCCACGGCGAGCGTCCGGCTCAGCGAGGCACAGGTCGGGGAGATCGAACTGGATACGCTGCGGCTTGGCGTGACCCTCCGGGACGGCACGGTCGGCTACGACACCGAGGCGACCTTTGCGGGCGACGGCGGTCTCGTGGCGGCGGAAGGCGTCGTCCGCCCCTTCGCCGAGCCGCTCGCCTACCGTGTGGACGACGGCCGGCTCGAAGACTTCGACCTCGCCGCCGTCACCGGCGACACGACACGCACGGACCTCACCGGCCGCTTCGCCCTGTCGGGCTCTGGGGCCGAGGCCGCCCGCCTCAGCCTCGACCTCACGGCTAGCCTCCGGGACTCACGCTACGCGGCCTACCGGATCGACGACGCGAACGTCGCGGCGAACCTGCGCGGCGGCCGGCTCGCGTTCGACCTCGACGCCGACCTCGGCGCGGCGGGCGGCCTCGACGCCGAGGGGACGGCGCAGCCTTTCGAGGAACCGCTCGCCTACGAGGCGCGGGGCGCTGTCCGTAACCTCGACCTCGGCGTGATCGCCCAGGACACCACGCAGTCGAGCGACCTGACCGGCACCTTCGCCGTCTCCGGCACCGGCGTCGACCCGCAGACGCTCGCCGCCGACGTGCGGCTCGACCTCCGGGACGCGCGCTTCCGCGACCAGCAGATCACTGAGGGCACCGTCACCGGCGCGCTCCGCAGCGGCGACCTCCGCCTGGACGTGGACGCGGCGACGCCGGACGGCGACCTCCGCCTCGCGGCCAGCGGGCGGCCCTTCGACGAGACCCCGACGCTGCGGCTCAGCGAGAGCACGTTCCGGGGCCTCAACCTCGCCGCCGTCACCGGCAACCCCGCGCTCCAGACCAGCCTCAACGGGTTCGTCGAGCTCGAGCTCGACGGGTTCGACCAGCAGCTCGCCACGGCCTCCGGCCGGATCGTCCTCGCCGAGTCGCGCGTCAACGGGGCCGCGCTCGAATCGGGCACCGTGCGGTTCGACAACGACCGGGGCTACGTCGAGGCCGGCCTCGACCTCGACTTCGAGACCGGCGGGGCGGCGGCGCAATTCACCGGGCGGCCCTTCGGCGAGACGCCGAGCTACGACGCCTCGGGCGCGCTCGACGGCCTCGACGTGACGGCGCTGCTCGGGGAGGTCCTGCCCGACTCGGTCGACCTCCGCCGCGAGGCGACGCGCCTCACCCTGTCCTTCGACGTGGCCGGGCGCGGCTTCGACCCGGCGACGATGACGCTCGACGGCTCGCTCGTGGGCGGGGGCTCGGTAGTCGTCGGGGCTGACCTGGACTCGCTCCGGACGGACTTCGGGCTCGCGGGCGGCGTGGTGCAGGTAGACGGCCTCCTGCTCCGGTCGTCGTTCGCCGACGCCACTGGCGCGGGGCAGATCGCGCTGCCGGACTACGCCTCGGCCCCGACCGACTTCGCGTTCGAGGCCGAGGTCAAGGACACGACGCCGCTCAACGCCTTCCTCGCCGAGCCGGTGACGCTGGAGCAGGGCCGCGTCGAGGGCCGCGCCACCGGTGCCCCCGGCGACCTCTTCGCCGACGTCCGCGTCGAGGCGCAGCAGTTCGCCTACGGCGAGATCCGCGCCTCCACGCTCGACCTCATCCTCAACGGCGAGGTCGCCGGCGCAGCGGCCGACACGAGTGCCCTCGGCGGGGTCCGGGGCACGGCCCGCATCGACTTCGGCTTCCTCTCGC
Organism: Bacteroidota bacterium; assembly: GCA_038746285.1. Taxonomy (NCBI): domain Bacteria; kingdom Pseudomonadati; phylum Bacteroidota; species Bacteroidota bacterium. The sequence goes on along the minus strand of JBCDKT010000006.1, from coordinate 6,048 downwards.
TCCCGAGCATCGACATCGAGGGGGGCGACATCGACGTGACCTACGACGGCGAGGAGCTTACCGCCCAGGGTGAGCTCGGCGTCGACCGGCGGCGCGACCTCGCCTTCCGCCTCCGCACCGACCTCAACCCCAACGAGCGGAACGTCGTGCTGGAGACGTTCACCTTCAACGTCGACGGCGAACCCTGGCAGCTCCTGCAGGAGGCGACCATCTCCTACGGCTCCCGCACCCGCTTCCGCAACCTCCTGCTCTACTCCGGCGACCAGCAGATCGCCGTCGACGGCGTGGTCGACCTCGAAGGCGAGCAGAACCTCGTGCTCACGGTTGACCAGCTGGCGATCGACGCCGTCACCGACCTCGTCGGCTACGACGGCGTCGGCGGCACGCTCTCGACGACGCTCGTGCTCGCCGGCCCGGCCGCCCGGCCGACGATCAACGGGTCGGTCCAGATCGACAGCCTCGTCTCCGGCGGCGAGACGGTCGGCTCGCTCGCCACCGAGATCGCCTACGACGACTTCCGCCTCACCCTCGGCGCGCTCCTGACGCACGTCTCGGGGCAGACGCTCCGCGCCGAGGGCTTCCTCCCGCTCGGCTTCCGGCTCAGCCCGGCCGAGGGCGAGGCGGCCCGCGTCAGCGAGGCCGCCGCCGGCGACGTGGACTTCGTCGTCCGCGCCGACTCGTTCCCCGTCTCGTGGGCCCAGCCGTTCCTCCCGCCCGAGACCTTCACCGAGGTCGGCGGCACGCTCGCGGCCGACCTCACGGTCACCGGCACGCAGGCCGACCCCGTCCTCGGCGGCGAGGCTCGGCTCTCGGACGGCCGCCTCGGCCTGCTCGCGCTCGGGCGGACGGTCCAGGCCGTCGAGATCCCGCTCGTCTTCGACGGCAACATGGTCCGCATCCGGGGCGCGCGCGCCGGGGCGCGGAGGAACGGCGCGCTCGAAGCCGAGGGCACGATCACGCTCCCGAAGCTCTCGCTCGGCGAACTCGCGATTGCCATCGAGATGGACGGCTTCAACGTCATCGAGACCCCGACCTACGACGCGCTCCGCCTGACCACGCGCGACCTCCCGCTCCTGTTCGAGGGCACGACCGACTTCCCGCGCCTCACCGGGGCGATCACGCTCGAATCGGGCGACATCTACCTCACCGAAGAGCTCACCGGCCCGGACCTCGAAGAGGTCGAGCTGAGCGAGGCCGAGCTCCAGCGCATCGAGGCCACGTTCGGCGTCCGCGCCACCGAGGCCGACACGGCGCGCTCCGTCTTCGTCCAAAACCTGGAGCTCGACCTCGACCTCGAGATCGACCGCAACGTCTGGCTCCGCAGCAACACCAACCCCGAGTTCGACATCGAGTTCTTCGGGACGCTCCTCGTCCAGAAGGAGCCGGGGGGCGAGAACCAGCTCTTCCGCACGATCGAGGTCAACCGAGGGAGCGTGGTCTCGCTCGGGCGCAAGTTCGACCTCCGGCGCGGCGTCCTCACCTTCAACGGGCCCGTCTCCGAGACGCAGATCGACCTCGAAGCCGCCTACGAGGTCCCGGCGCGCTCCGGCCCTGGCACCGAGGCGACGATTCTCTTGACCTTCGCCGGGCGGCTCGGCGAGGAGGGCGAGCAGGCCGAGGACGGCCTCGCGCTGACCTTCTCGGCCGAGCCCGCGATGGAGAACACCGACATTCTCTCGTACATCGCCACCGGGCGCCCGGCCGGCGAGGCGTTCGGCGGCGGCGGGGACGGCGGGCTCGGCGGGGCGGCTCTCGGGGCTGGCATCGGCCAGCTTTCCGGCATCGTCGAGGGCCTGGCGGCCAACTCGGGGCTCGCCCTCGACGTGATCGAGATCAACCAGCGCCCGGACGGCGCGATCGTCGCCACCTTCGGCAGCTACGTCACCAACCGCACCTTCGCCTCGCTCAGCCCGGTCATCAAGCCCTCTCCCACCGACGACGGCGAGACCGAGTCGCGCTTCGAGGCGACGCTGGAGTACCAGCTCCTCGACTGGCTCATCCTGCAGCTCGAGCGCCGCAACCAGGGCGGCGACGGCGGCAGCGCCCTGATCGAGTTCTCGTACTGATTCGTGAGGCTGTCGGCTTCCGGCTTTTGGCGGTTGGCTCGCTATCATTCCTCGTCCCAGCAGGGGCGCACGGCCGTGCGACGGTGTAGGCATGCCAACAACGCAGAGGCATGACCCTGAGGAATGACCCTGGGCACGATGCGTCGGCGTCCGTCTCGCTCACCCTCACCGGTGCGACCGTATACTGGACCGCCGGTAGTCAGAAGCTGACAGCCGAAATCCAATAGCCGACACCCTCTCATGGAGCCCCCTGTCACCGACGAGCCCCGCCCGGACGACGCGCGCCCGCGGTCGTTTGCCGAGCGCAAGCGCACAGCCCGGAGGGCGCGGGCCAACGAGAAGATCCTCCGCGAGAAGAGCTTCGCCGAGCAGGCGCTGGAGCAGTTCCGTCACTCGCAGAGCGTGCTCTACGCCTTCCTCGACGAGGCCGGGGCGCTCTTCAGCTTCATCGGCCGCTTCTTCCGCCGGTTCTGGCGGCGGCCGTTCGAGTGGCGGGAGCTGCTGAACCAGATGGACGAGGTCGGGAGCAAGAGCTTCCTCCTCGTCTCCGTCTGCGGCCTCGCGATTGGGATCGTGCTGGCGATGCAGAGCCGGGGGACGCTCGCGCGCTTCGGGGCCGAGGCCTTCCTGCCGAGCATGCTCGCGCTCTCGGTCTTCAAGGAGATCGGCCCGGTCATCACGAGCCTCGTCCTCGCCGGGCGGCTCGGGGCGGGCTTCGCCGCCGAGATCGGGTCGATGAAGGTCACCGAGCAGATCGACGCGATGGAGGCGGCGGCGCTCAAGCCGTTCCACTACCTCGTCGTGACGCGCGTGCTGGCCTGCATCATCATGTTCCCCCTGCTGACGATCCTCGTGGACATCATCGCGATGTCGGGCGGGTTCCTCGAGAGCAACCTCGCCACGAACATGGACTGGCGCGTGTTCATCGACACGGCGTTCACCTCGATGCGGTTCGTCGACGTGACCGTCGACACGCTCAAGACGAGCATCTTCGGGTTCATCGTCGGGATCGTGGCGTGCTACCTCGGCTACACCGTGCGCGGCGGCACGCGCGAGGTCGGGCAGGCGGCGATGCAGGCCGTCGTGCTCTCGTCGCTGCTGATCCTGATCGCCGACGTGGTCGTGGTCCGCATCTCGCTCTTCATCTTCGGCGACGTGTCGGGAGGGTAGAAGGCTGGACGATGGATGATGGAGCATAGAGGATGGAGGACGACGCATACCCATGACTCTGTTTCGCCCCGTTGGCTTGAAAGAGCTGGAGCTAATTGCTGAGAGCAGGTGGCGCGCTTTTCCTCCTCGCTTGGAGTAGCAACCCATCTTCTACCCAGTACTCAACTTTGAGTACGCTGAACAGATTGCAAGTGGGTGGAACTTGAGCGATGAGAACTCAGGCTACTGCGGATTCGTGACGCGCTTTGAGATAGACAGCGGATTCGCGGAGCGGTACGACGTGCAGGTAGCCGGAAGCGCACGGACTCACCGAGAGTTGTGGGTCCCCGCCGAGGAGCTTGAGGTGTTCAACGGTCATCTACGCGGCTTGATAGAAGTCATTGCGTCACACTACGGCGACCGCTTCGAGGGAACGATAGATCCGCTGACAAACCTGCCTGCGGATCTCCCTGCGCCGTCCTCGTAGCACACCCATCTTCTATCTTCCACCCTCCATCCTCCAGCCCCCCTCATGATCGACGCGCTCGACACTACGCAGCCCGATGCCCCTGTGACCGGCGGCTCCCCGCCGCCGCCGGAGGGCACGGTCATCGAACTCCGGGGCATCCACAAGAGCTTCGGCGAGAACCACGTCCTGCGCGGCATCTCGCTCTCGGTCCCGGCGGGGTCGAGCGCCGTCGTGCTCGGCGGCTCGGGCTCGGGCAAGAGCGTGCTCATCCGCCACATCGTCGGGCTGCTGAAGCCGGACCAGGGCGAGGTCTGGGTCAAGGGCCAGCGCGTCGACCTCCTCGACGGCAACGCCCTCGACCGTGTCCGGCTCTCGATCGGCTACCTGTTCCAGGGCGGCGCGCTCTTCGACTCGATGACGGTCGAGGACAACATGCGCTTCTACCTCGACCGCCACACGGCGCTCTCGAAGGGCGAGAAGCAGGACCGCATAGAGGCAGCCGTCGCCGACGTGAACCTCTCGCAGACACTGAAGCAGTTTCCGGCGGAGCTCTCGGGCGGGCAGAAGAAGCGCATCGGCCTCGCCCGCGCCGTGATCCTCGAACCCGAGATCATCCTCTACGACGAGCCCACGACCGGCCTCGACCCGATCAGCATCCGCGTCGTCTCGGACCTCATCGTCCGCCTCCGCGACGAGCGTGGCATCTCGTCGGTCGCCATCACCCACGACCTCCTCGCCGCCTCGATCATCGCCGACGACCTGCACTTTCTCTACCAGGGACGCTTCGTCGAGAGCGGGTCGCTCGACGACCTCCGCGCCTCGGAGGAGCCCATCATCAAGGACTTTTTCTACGGCACCGAGCAGTACGGCGCGTAGCGCTCGGTTTCTAGTTCCTGGTTTTCGGTTCCTAGTTCAGCACGCTCGGCCGCGTTCGCTCGACTAGAAACCAGAAACGAAGGACCAGAAACTAGACGCCTCACGGTGCACTACGCGGCACGCCGGTGGGGTTATACTTCCGTCCCCCACGCGAACCTCACCGGTATCCCCATGTCTCGTCAAGCCCGGCTCGGCCTGATCGTCCTCGGCGGCGTCCTCGCCTTCATGCTGGCCCTCTTCGTGCTCGCCCAGCGCTCGGTGCTGCTGTCGAACACCTTCCGCGTGAGCGCCGAGTTCAACGACGCGGGCGGCCTCATGCCCGGCGCGACGGTGCAGCTCCAGGGCGTCCGCGTCGGGCGGGTCGAGTACGTGGACCTCCCCGACTCCCCCGGCCAGCCGATCACCGTCGGGATGGAAATCCAGGAGAAAGAGCGCAACCTGATCCGGCTGGACAGCCGCGCCATCATCCAGACCGAGGGCCTCGTCGGCAACATGATGGTCGTGCTCACGAGCGGCAGCCGGACCTCGCCGGTCGTGGCCGAGGGCGGGACGATCACCGGCATCGACCCGTTCAGCTTCACGGCGGTCACCGACCGCCTCTTCGAGTCCGTCGCCCGGTTCGACTCGGTGACGGTCGCCTTCACCGGCATCATGGGGGACATCCGCAGTGGCGAGGGCTCGCTCGGCGCGTTCCTCTACGACGACCGGCTCTACGAGGAGAGTGTGCTGACGGCGCAGGAGACGCGCGCCGCGCTGCGCGGCCTCACCGCCGAGGCCGACGCCCTCGTCGGGATCGCCGCCTCCGCCTCCGAGGGCATCAACGAGATCATCGCCAAGGTCAACACCGGCGATGGCACGATGGCGCGCTTCCTCAACGACGACGCCATCTACAACGCCATGCTCGAGGCCAGCCAGGAGTTCAACGCCGCCGCCGGCGACGTCTCGACCGTCACCGACCGGATGGAAGACGCCGCCAACTGGGCCACGCTGGGCGCCTTCCGCCTCGCCGAGAACATGGAGGCGCTCAAGGAGAACTGGTTCTTCAAGGGCTACTACGAGCGGCGCGGCTACCGCGAGAAGGCCCCGTTCGAGATCCGCGAGCAGGCCCTCGGCGAGACCTACGAGGCCCTCGAAGTGCGCGAGCGCGAGCTCTACGAGTGGGAGCAGCGCCTCGAGCGCCAGGCCGCGACCCTCGGCGTGAACGCCGACCCCACCATGCCTCCGCCTCCAATCGCCGACGCACCAACGCCGGAGACCGACGGAGACACCGACGAGGCACCGTAGGCGAAAGGCCGACTGCCGCATCAGGCGAGGGTCCCCTCTCTTTGTTGAAGGAGGACCGGGGTTATACCAGTTCTTCAGGATAGTGTCTCACCTACACGAGGTCGTCCCCGCGTAGGCGGGGACCCATGCACCCCCCTACGTGAAGCGCCGCCGCCTGATGGATGCCCGCCTGCGCGGGCATGACATGAGAGTGAGGCAACAATC